>NZ_CALJXO010000223.1:0-3489 GCF_937988555.1 uncultured Boseongicola sp.
CACCACGCACCCCACCTGCAGCGCCCTGGGAAGGCGGCTGACCAGCAGTGTGATCCGGATATGGGCGCGTTCGCGCACCGCCATCGTCGCCCCCAGATAAACCGCAAAGATCATGCCATAAACGGCGGTTTCTTCGGCCCAGACGGCGGCTGTGTGGAAAAAGAAGCGCAGGACCACCTGCATCAGCACCGACCCCACCACAACGCAGAGAAACAAGGTGCACAGAACCTCTTCGAAATGCCGGTCAAGTTTGCTCAGCACAGCAGCCTCCTGACGCTGGGGAAAAGCGGGCTGCAATCAGATAATCGCAGCCCAGTGTTCAGGGAGAGTGGTTTAGTTCGCAGCCGCGCGGATGGCCGCGAGAAGCGCATTAAAGTCATCGCCTTTTTCTGCCGCGTATTTGTCCTGCACACGCTGGCCCGCCGCGATGAAATCTGCACGCTCAAACTCGGCCGTTTTCATGCCGCCCTCGCCGGTCAGGAAGTCACGGATCTCGGTCACGTTGCGGGTCATTTCCTCTTTCTGGAAAACCCCCGCCTCGTGTGCGGCCCTCATCACCGCGGCGCGTTGATCATCGTCCAGCTTGCCCATGATCCGGTCACTTGCGAACAGTGGTGAGAAGTAATTGAAATGCTCAAGCACGGTGAAATGCGGCATAATCTCGTAGAATTTTTGCGACTTGATAAAGGATGTGCCGTTGTCGGCGCCCTCAACCGTGCCGGTCTGCAACGCGGTGGGCGTATCTGCCCATGGCAGCGGGATGGGGGCCGCCCCAAATTCGGTAAATGTGTCGATCATCACCTGGTTCTTGGGCACCCGTACCTTGAGGCCCGCCATGTCTTCCATCTTGGTGATCGGATTGCGCGAGTTGTAGAAATCGCGGTCGCCGACAAAACCAAACGTCAGCAAATGCACACCGGTTGCGGCATTTAGCTTTGCAGAGAAATCAGCGCCGACTTCACCTTCAAGAACGCGGTAGGCGTGATCCTTGTCCTCAAAGATATAGGGCAGCACAAACGCGTCCATCAACGGAAAGTGCGGCGAGATGTTGTTGCCGGTGATCACGTGCATGTCGACCGTGCCCAGTTGCATCGCCTTGAAGGCCTCGTCCTCGCCCATCAGTTGGCCGCAGCAACGGACTTTGACGTCGATGGTGCCGCCGGAATACTCCTCGGCCAGTGCTTCAAATTTATCCGCCAGAACCGCGTAGGAACTTCCCTCGGCGGCGGCATAGCCCAGGTTGATGACCACGTCACCGGCAAGTGCGGTCTGGGCAGATAAGGCGAATGTCAGAAGGGATGCCGCAACGGGCATTGATTTGAAAGGTGGCATTGATCTCTCCATGTCGGTTTTTTGTTTTGTTATCGACCCAGGGTGCCACAGGTAATGTTGCAAGTATAATATCAAATTGGTCTTGTTTGATGCTAAAAGGGTATCATGAAATTTGGCCTACGACATATTCGCTACTTTATTGCTGTCGCCGAGGAATTGCATTTCAGGCGTGCGGCAGAACGGCTTGGCGTCGCACAACCGGCGCTCAGCCGTGCAATCCAGTATCTTGAAAGAGAGCTTGACGTCACTTTGTTCATCCGGTCCAGCCGCAATGTGCAAATCACCCAGGCTGGTGAAACTTTTCTCAAAGGGTGCCGGGGCGTGATCAATTCGATCGAGCATATCGTTGATAACACGCGACTTTCACATCTGGGCCAGGTGGGATCTCTGCGTATCGGCTATACCGATATGGCGATTGCAGGTCGGCTGCCAAACCTGTTGAAGGACTTTCAGGACCGACAGCCGGGCATTATCCTGCAACCCCATCATGATGTGACAGTGACCCAGCTTCAAAAGCTTGACGATGGGGAACTGGATATTGGTTTTGTCACCGGCCCGATCAGCCGCACAGGGTACGAGCAGCACCCGGTTCAATCCGAGAGATTTGTCTGCGTTGTCTATGAAAGCCACCCATTGGCAACGCGCAAGAGCATCCGCATGGAGGAATTGGCGCACGAAGATTTCGTCCACGGCTCGTCAAAGGATTGGGAACAATTCTATTCTTACCTGTTTCCGCTGTGCCGCAGATCGGGCTTTGTTCCGCGCATCGTGCAAGAGGCCTTCAACACCGCCGGCATCCTGGGGCTGGTCGCGTGTGGGATGGGCGTCACAATCCTGACAGACAGCGTTGGGAATTCGATCGGATCGGGGCTCACCATAGTTCCGATTGAAGACATAACTGAACAGCTTCAGACGGTGGCCTTCTGGAAGGTTGGTGCCGTAGAGGGCGCGATGGAGATGTTTGTTGAGTTTCTTCTGAAAAAGGACCTTTAAGCACCGAGGATTGAAGTTGGAATTGCCACCTGAATACCTCAGGGTGCCAAAAATGCTGCGCGTTGCACGAACGGTAGTAACGTGAAAGCTGTGATGCCGCTATCTGATAAGTTGACGGAAGTCCGCAAAGGGCCGTCTTTGCCAAGCAATGCCAGCTTTGCGCGCTTCGCGCCCGTTCAGACCTGGCGCAGCATTCTGTAAAATGGGCTCCTTGCTGCCGTTAGCCGCATCGCAGCGATCCTGCCAAACGATCTCGCCCCGACCAACATGAACGGCCCATTGCTGCCGTTCACGTCCACCTCAGGATGCTGCGGTGCGGCCCGTCGAACCGGACTTTCGTGCATTATGCAGCATTTTTGCTGGCTGAAACGTCGGTGTGCGGACTAAGCCGTCGCCGAGCGCAGAAGCGCCTCGATGCTCTACGACGAAAGCCCAACAGACGATGTGGAGACCTGCGCACCCAAGACCTTCAGAAGTTGCGAGATATTCTCCCTAGCCGCGCCCTCGTTAACCTTTCTCAAACGTTCAATCGCTAGAAATTCATCTGACACGCCAAGCGTGTATTTAGATGTTATCGTTCGATCGAACCTAATTCGGCCACGCGCATCTATTAAATTGTATCGCACCGACATTTTCACGGTGAGGTCAAAGCCTACCATCGGCTGATCAACGCTGAGTATATCGGCTCTCAGGGTGAAAGGTCCGGACTCCGAGAAAATTCCTGCCTTTTGGAGTGACGTTTTCAGCGCGGTCTGAAAGGCATCGGACGAGATTTCGGACGTCCAAAGTGGATTGGTTTCTTCCCCTCCGTATCCCGTGACATCCGAAACCGCACCTCGATAAGTGCTAGCCGAAGAAACCGGTGAAATGGATGCTGGAACCATGGCCTGCTCATCGGCAGGCTGAGCGCAAGCAACCAGCAAGATGAGAAGGCTGGCAGTGGCGCAATGCTTGTAACCTCGAAAATTCATGTGTCTTCCTCATAGACCGTGATTTGGGCGCATCGTCAGTTGTTCGTAAACCGATTCTCTACTGTTTTCAGTTTGGGCTGATTCACGATCGGAGCGTCTTGATCCTGATCAACCGCTCATGGCTTTCTTAACTCACGGGAAGTTTTGAAGCTTCGAGCGTCCGCTCCGTTTTCGGTAGAGTTGCGCTATTAAC
>NZ_CALJXO010000224.1:0-6091 GCF_937988555.1 uncultured Boseongicola sp.
ACTGGCACGGCCCCGACCGTGAACCCCGTACATGGTTCCTCAAAAAGGCAGAAATAGACGCGCCCTCCGCCTCTTAATCGTCTTTGTGAAATCCAAAACTCGTCACCCGGTCATATCTCGGGTGACGAGTGTCTGTGGACATAGAATATTTCAAGTCACTGATTAAAAATGCTTTTCACTAAGCCGGCCTGCGATATCTCATAGACAAACTCGTCAGGCATAGCCCTGGGGCTCGACGTCACGCAAAGGCAGCTTCCAAAGCAATTTCAACCATGTCCCCAAAGCTTTTCTCACGCTGGTCGCTTGGCAAGGCTTCCCCGGTAATCAGGTGGTCCGACACGGTCAGGACAGCCAAGGCCCGGCGTCCATAGCGTGCCGCCAGAGTGTAAAGTTCAGCGGCCTCCATTTCGACGCCAAGAATGCCGTGCCGCATCATTTGCTCATTCAGATCTGGCCGCTCGTCATAGAAAGTATCCGACGAATAAATCCCTCCGACATGCGTGGAAACGCCTTTGGTTTTGGCAGCATCAGCGGCTGCGCGCAGAAGGCCGTAGTCGGCACAAGGCGCGAACTGAAACTCTTTGAAGATACCCCGCGACGGTGTTGAAAGCGACGATGCTGTCATCGCCAATATAACATCGCGTACCTTAACCCCGTCCTGCATTCCGCCGCACGACCCGATCCGGATCAGCGTTTGCACGCCGTAATCCCTGATCAATTCGGTCGCGTAAATTGACAGACTTGGCATTCCCATTCCGGAACCGTGAATGGTCACCGGATTGCCGCGCCACGTGCCCGTGAACCCAAGCATGCCACGGACTTCGTTGACCAGCCGTGCGTTGTCCAGAAATGCGTCGGCGGCCCATTTCGCACGATACGGGTCTCCAGGCAGCAACACGGTTTCAGCAATATCGCCTTCTTTGGCACCAATGTGAATCGTCATGTCAGGACCCCTCTCGTGAATGATATCATGGCTTTTAAAGTGCTACTTCGGAAACGGAAGGTTGCCAATGGTCCGCTGCTTTGTCGTAAGCCTTGTGTTTATACTCGGCACCAGTTCTGCATCCGCTGACCCAGAGGCCGATCTTGCCCGATCCGTCTTGGGCAACCTCCAGGCCCAGTCATTTCGCGACAATGTCGAATAGTGCGGCGACCTCGGGTTTGACGGAGGCGGCAGTTTGGTTGCGACCCCGGCCGCAAAAGGCGGTCCCGACTGGTGCGAGATCGACACGCCAGAAGGCATTGAAATCGACGCACCCTACCACTCGCACCCGGAATATGACGCAAACGCGTGGTCGGAGGTTCCGAGCCGGGAAGATATGGAGACGCACGAAGATCAGGGGATTGATGGCTGTGTCAGCACGGCGGGCGGGCGGTTGTGGTATATCGACACCGAAGACATGATTGCGACCCAGATTTGAGGCATTTGTTGCCTGCCGCTCGATCCGAGATTTCAACCGCCCCCCCGAAGGCAATATCCGACAAAGCAACAGCCGCGACGAGCCTGTTCAGAAGATCAACCGTTAACCTTTATCAACGGGTCGCTTCCTCAGTGGCAACACCTGCCGGGTCAGCAAGCGCCACGATGTCAAACATAATCCGGTTAAGGTCGAAATCCTTCGGCGTATAAACCCGGGCTACTCCCATCGTGCGCAGCCGTTCCGCGTCAACGTCGGGAATAATCCCGCCGACGACGACCGGCGTTTGACCCAGTCCGGCGCCCCGCAGTTCACTCAACAGCTCCTCGATCAACGGCATATGACTGCCGGAAAGAATAGACAATCCAATGACATGCGCACCTTGCTTTTGGGCAGCAGCGACAATTTCAGACGGCGTCAGGCGAATACCTTCATATGTGATGTCCATGCCTGCATCGCGCGCGCGCGTCGCAATTTGCTCGGCCCCATTCGAGTGTCCGTCAAGACCCGGCTTGCCCACAAGAAACTTCAGCCGCTCTCCAAGCTTGGCTGAAACCGCGTCCACTTCAGCGCGCAACTCATCAAGACCTTCCGTCTTGTTCGACGGCGCCTGCGACACCCCGGTCGGCGCACGGTACTGTCCGAAAACACCGCGAACGATATCGCCCCATTCGCCCGTTGTAACACCCGCTTTCGCCGCAGCGACCGATGCTGGCATGATGTTGGTCCCATCCCGAGCGGCTGCTTCTAAATCCGCGAGGGCTGCGCGAACCGCGTCTTGGTCACGCGCTGCGCGCCAGGCTTCAAGCCGCGCAATCTGATCCGCCTCGGCCTTTGGGTCAGCGAGCATGATGGCCTCGGGGCCGCTGGTTAACGGCGAAGGCTCCCCGGATTCATACTTGTTAACGCCGACAACAATGGTCTCACCACGCTCAATACGCTGAATACGGTCTGCGTTTGCTTCGACCAGACGCATCTTCATATGTTCGATCGCTTCGACCGCGCCGCCCATCGCATCAATATGTGCAAGCTCGGCGCGCGCTCCTGCTTTCAGGGCCTCAACCTTCGATGCAATCACCCGATTGCCGTCGAACAGATCGCCGTATTCAAGAAGGTCGGTTTCAAATGCCAGAATTTGCTGCATCCGCAAGGACCACTGCTGATCCCAGGGCCGTGGCAGGCCAAGCGCCTCGTTCCAGGCGGGAAGCTGAACTGCCCGCGCGCGCGCATTCTTTGACAAGGTCACAGCCAACATTTCCAATAGGATACGGTAAACGTTGTTTTCGGGCTGCTGTTCGGTAAGCCCCAGAGAATTCACCTGTACTCCGTACCGAAAACGTCGAAACTTCTCCTCTTCGACCCCATAGCGTTCCCGACAAATCTCGTCCCAAAGCTCGGCGAACGCGCGCATTTTGCATAGTTCCGTGACAAACCGGATACCGGCATTCACGAAGAAACTGATACGGCCAACCATTGCGGGAAAATGCTCAGGCGGAACCTTTTTCTTCAGGTCGTCAAGAACGGCCTGCGCCGTCGCCAACGCATAGGCGAGCTCTTGTTGCGGCGTCGCTCCGGCTTCTTGCAAATGGTAGGAACACACGTTCATCGGGTTCCATTTTGGAAGATGTTCTCGCGTCCAGGCGGCAACGTCGGTAATCATTCTTAACGATGGGTGCGGTGGGCAAACATAGGTCCCGCGTGAAAGGTATTCCTTAATAATGTCGTTTTGCACGGTCCCTTGAAGCTTCGAGACATCGGCGCCCTGTTCTTCTGCCGCGGCCACATAGAGCGCCAAAAGCCAAGGTGCAGTGGCATTGATGGTCATCGACGTATTCATCTGATCCAATGGGATTGCGTCAAAAAGTGCGCGCATATCGCCTAGATGCGCAACCGGCACGCCAACTTTTCCGACCTCGCCCTGCGCCAAGCGGTGATCGCTGTCATAGCCCGTTTGCGTGGGCAGATCGAACGCGACAGACAGGCCGGTCTGACCCTTCGCAAGGTTACCGCGATACAGCGCGTTAGACGCCTTTGCGGTCGAATGTCCGGCATATGTGCGAAACAACCAGGGATCATCGGCACTCTTTCGAGCGGTTTCATTCTGCACTTGCGACATGCGCGCATCCTTCCAAGATCGGCTGAAATAATCTTTCGCCAAAGGGTGATTTAAAGTCATTTTGTATCTCTGTCAATTCGCTGCGGCGCGGCATGACGGGATTGTCCTTCCTAGCGCACGCTGTCACTGTCTGGGCATGACACAATCGGTCACCTTGCCGCTTTGGCTTCTCGTCCTTGTTCTGGTGTTCGCGGCTGTGACTGCGTCCACTCATCTGCTGTTTCCATCGGTGCGTTGGTATTTCCGTCGCCGCGCCGAGCGGTTCGTTAGCGAACTGAACAAGCGCCTTGAACGCCCGATACAACCCTTCAAACTCCTGCGTCGCCAAGACATGATCCAGCGAGTCATCTATGACCCCGAAGTCGTGCGCGCTGTCACCGAATACGCCAAAAGCGAAGGTGTCCGCGAGGACGTCGCCTTTGAGAAAGCGCACCGATACGCCCGCGAGATCGTCCCGTCGTTTAGCGCCACGGCCTATTTCCGTATTGCAATTCGCGGGACCCGTTGGCTGTCGCACAAGCTATTCGATGTGCGACTGCACCGTGTCGACGACGAGGCTCTTTCAGCAGTCGATCATAACGCCACACTGGTTTTCGTGATCAACCATCGCTCAAACTTTGACTACGTGCTGGTGACCTATCTTGCGGGCGACAAGTCGGCTCTTAGCTACGCGGCGGGGGACTGGGCGCATGTCTGGCCATTAAGCCGGATCGTGCGGGCCATGGGGGCTTATTTTATCCGGCGTCGATCCCACACGGAATTGTACCGCAAGGTTCTGGCATCTTACGTGAAAAAGGCGACCGAAGCTGGCGTCACTCAAGCGGTGTTCCCCGAAGGCGGGCTAAGCCGGAACGGGCTGGTTGGCCCCCCCAAATTAGGCATCCTCAGCTACATCGTGCAGGGCTGGCGTTCCGATGGTCCTGACGTTGTGTTTGTCCCTGTTTCGCTGAACTATGATCGCGTTGTCGAGGACCGTATTCTTGTGGCTGCCGGCCGGTCCGGAACGCGCCGCTTTAGGGCTTCGGCGCCTGAAGGCGTGCAATTTACGCTGCGATATATCTGGCGTCGACTCCGAGGGCTTGAATCCCGGTTCGGCGTTGCCGGCGTAACTTTCGGCAGGCCAATATCGCTTAGTGAACTCGCGGCTGGAGCGCCGCAAACCGCAGACCTCGTCCATCTTCTTGGCGAGCGATTGAAAGAGGATATTCGCACGTCCGTGCCAGTCGTGACGGTGCCACTGATTATGACAGCTTTGTTCAAGCGCGACGGTCACGCAACGATGCAAGACATCAGCGCAGAGATCGAGAAATTGCGTGCGGCCTTTGTTGGAACGCCTCCAGATTTCGCAGCGCCCGAGGGCGACAACGAGGCTCTTGCAGGTGTTCTTGAGGGCTTGGTCGTACGTCATATCCTGTCTCGCGAAGACGAGATTTACAGGATTATCGCCACCGACTTGGCGATCTTTTATGCCAATTCCATTCGACAATACCTTGCTGCAGATGCAGCCATTGCGATCCCGGCTTTTTCAACCGAGAGCAATTCCCTTAAGACATAAAATTACAAAAACCATAAAAAATCGTTTGCATAATTACTTTATGGGCGCTAATTCCACCAGAGGCGCAACGCGATTCTGCGGTGCAGCGTGATAGTGTTAAGGAGCCGACAGATGGCGTTGGACGCGAAGGCAGCAACAGTCACCCAGACATCCCCGATCAAGGATCTCTATGCCGTGGGCGAAATGCCACCGATGGGCCATGTTCCGGCACAGATGCATGCTTGGGCGATCCGCCGCGAACGTCACGGCGATCCTGACACCGCCATGCAGGTCGAAGTCGTAGACACGCCAGAAATTGACAGCAATGAAGTGCTCGTTTTGGTGATGGCCGCTGGCGTTAACTACAATGGTGTTTGGGCGGCCCTCGGACAGCCGATCAGCCCGTTTGACGGCCATAATCAGTCCTATCATATAGCAGGCTCGGATGCCTCGGGCATCGTCTGGGCGGTTGGTGATAAGGTAAAGCGTTGGAAGGTCGGCGACGAAGTCGTGATCCACTGCAACCAGGATGATGGCGACGACGAAGAATGCAACGGCGGCGATCCGATGTTCTCAAACTCGCAACGCATTTGGGGTTACGAGACGCCGGACGGGTCATTCTCTCAGTTTACACGGGTGCAAGCCCAGCAATTGATGGAGCGCCCCAAGCACCTCACTTGGGAAGAAAGCGCCTGCTACACGTTAACCTTGGCAACGGCTTACCGGATGCTGTTTGGACACGAGCCTCACGACCTGAAACCGGGCCAGAATGTTCTGGTTTGGGGGGCTTCTGGCGGTCTTGGGTCTTACGCGATCCAGCTGATCAATACGGCGGGCGCGAACGCAATCGGCGTGATCTCGGATGAAGACAAACGCGATTTTGTCATGAGCCTTGGGGCCAAGGGCGTTTTGAACCGTCGTGACTTCAAATGTTGGGGGCAATTGCCCACCGTTAACACGCCGGAATATGCGGAGTGGTTCCAGGAAGCGCGCAAGTTCGGTAAGGCAATCTGGGAAATCACC
>NZ_CALJXO010000225.1:0-32867 GCF_937988555.1 uncultured Boseongicola sp.
GCCGTCGCGCGACGGCTTCATCCAATCCTATTGCAACACCGTGCCCACTCCCGAAGGCGGCACCCATGAGGCCGGCTTCTGGGCCGCCATCCTCAAAGGCATCCGCGCCTATGGAGAACTGTCCAACAACCGCAAAGCCGCCCAAATCACCCGCGACGACCTGACCACTGGCGGCTGCGCTCTTGTTTCGGTCTTCATCAGCGACCCGCAATTCGTCGGCCAGACCAAGGACCGCCTCGCCACTGAAGCCGCCGCCAAAATGGTCGAAAACGCCATCCGCGACCACTTCGACAACTGGCTCACCTCCGACACCAAATCCGCGGGTGCCATCCTTGATTTCCTCGTTTTGCGCTCCGAAGAACGCCTGCGCCGCCGTCAGGAAAAAGAAACTGCTCGCAAAACCGCCACCAAAAAACTGCGCCTGCCCGGCAAGCTTACCGACTGCACCTCTAAGACCCGTAAAGGCACCGAATTGTTCCTGGTCGAGGGGGACTCGGCGGGCGGTTCGGCCAAAGGCGCGCGCAACCGCGAAAATCAGGCGCTTTTGCCGCTCAAAGGCAAGATTCTTAACGTCCTTGGTGCGGGCTCCTCCAAGCTCGGCCAGAACTCGGAAATCTCCGACCTCTGCGAAGCCCTCGGCACCGGCATGGGTACGCGCTTTAACCTTGATGATCTGCGCTACGACAAGATCATCATCATGACCGACGCCGACGTCGACGGCGCTCACATCGCCGCCCTTCTGATGACCTTCTTCTTCGTCCAGATGCGCCCGCTGATCGACGCAGGCCACCTCTACCTTGCCTGCCCCCCGCTCTTCCGCCTGACTCAAGGCTCCACCCGCCTCTACGTGGCAGACGACGCCGAGCGGGAAGCCGCAATGGCCAAAGGTCTGGGTGGCAAGGGAAAAATCGACGTCCAACGTTTTAAAGGCCTGGGCGAGATGGACGCCAAGGACCTTAAAGAGACCACCATGGACCCGAAAGTGCGGAAGTTAATCCGCGTGACGATAGACGAAGACGAACCGGGAGAAACGGCTGATCTGGTCGAGCGTCTGATGGGCAAGAAGCCGGAGATGCGGTTCCAGTATATTCAGGAGAACGCGCGGTTTGTGGAGGACGTGGATGTTTGAGGGGCGATAGTCTGAAACCGTCATTCTCTCGGTCCAGTATATCACCCTTTCGTCTCCAAGTTGCGGCCCTATTACGCGAACCAAATCCGAGCGGATTTGCTCTTTCCTCCAAGGAATTACAAACAAAGGTGCGTGCTTCTCTCCTTCAAAATTGTCCAAGTCCACAAGATCAATACCATGTTCCTCATGATGCATACGTGTTGACCAGGCCAATGAGTGCGCTGCTTGTAATGGCAAGAAAATCATTATCGTCCTGAAATTCAGGCCGTTCTCCTAAGATTGAAGTAACCTCTTCTGAAAGCGAACGTAATACGATGTCCACTCTCTGAGAGAAATCGTCTTGTGATTGCTATAATCAAATACAAACCTGATGCGGCGGCCTAACGGTAGGACGGCCCCTTTATCTTCGGCCATTTGTCGAAAATCGTCGCCCCGACGAAAGCATGGAACGAAAAAAGCCTTCATAGCAAAAAAAGATAGGGAACCTCGAGGTGTCCGAAATCAAGAGCCACACCGGGCAAAAACATGATGGATCCTATGGCCGTCAAGTCCGCCTCAGAGAAAACGACTGCGATCGAAAATAGCACGTGTCGTGCTATAATCCTCTCGACACATTTCTCCCTTGACTGCCTATCGGGGCCAATTTGCATTTCACTCATTTTAATCGGAAACTTCGGTAAGACTGCATGGACAAGAACGCAAATATTCCGCCCATGCGTCCAAAACTTTTTTCCAATTTTCCTGGCTAGAAATGTAATTCGCCGGACAATTCGCGCCGGACTCTCCCTGACTTTCATCAAGTGCTGCGATAAAATCCATAGAAGCGCCAATAACGCGAAAACCGAAATTATTGGTGTAGGGAAATGACCATTGCAACCTTCAAGAAAACCGTCCCGCCTGCAGAAATGGTGTCTCACAGGTCCTCGCGCCGCGCGCGATCCTCGCCAAACCGAGCAAACGCCAAACCGAACCGAAATGCCCTCCAGCGCCCATCGCGTTCGACACTCGCAACGTCCACTGGATGTTCGGTCGGCAAAGCCGAACCGTGCCGCCCCCAAAACGCACCACTTGCGCCACTCGCGGCACAGGCTTACATTCATCGTCAGCAGGCCCAAGCGCCCGCAGCCAAAGGGATCATCGCCCTGAAACCCTCTCAGGCAACCGTGATCTTCTGAAAGCCAATACCCGTCCGGCATCCTGCCGATGCGGCAACGCTCAGGAGACTCGACCCCATGTCCAAAGGAAAAGACCGCGGTAATCGCGAGACCAAAAAGCCAAAGAAGGAAAAGGTAAAGGTCCTTGCGACCGCCAATTCCAACGCCGGCAAGTCCGACACTACGATTGCCGGTAAAAAGGTCAAATAGACCGATACCACCGGCGCGGGATGGCGAAACCCAGCCCCGCGCCGGACAGGCCAAGCGCTTTGGTTAGACGCTTACTCCTGCACGCTTTCCAGCCAGGCTGCCAAATCCGCAATTGGCTGCGCCGTCACGATCGGCTGTCCCGTTTCTGCGGGAATAGCTGCGTCAGAAAACGAAAATAACTCTCCGAACAGCGGCATCTCGCCCCCATGCGCCAGCATTGGATCACGCCCGTCAATCTGGCGCACCACGCGGATCACCGGAAACACGCCGCCATTGCTCGCTGAAAGTTGCGTAAGGTCCGGGGCCTGCACTGTCAGAACTTCCTGCATCGGCCCATCGCCCCGCGCTTCCATCCCGTGGCACGCCGCACAATAACGCGCGAAGTACCATTCTCCTGCGTTGGCATCAGGCACCTCCGCCTGCGCCACACCTGCCGCCAAAGTTGCGGCTGCGATCCAAAGCGCTCTCATCGCTGCACCGTCGCCAGCCAGGCCGCGACATCGACAATCGCTTCCGGCGCGACAATCTCGGCCCCATCGGGCGCGACGATCACCGCAGCCGGCCCGTCAAGGATCATCCCCCACAATGGCATCGGACCACCATGCGCCAGAACCTCGCGCTGCCCATCCACCCGGCGCACGACCCGCGCCGTCGGGAACTCCCCACCGTTCGACGCCGCAAGCGCCGTCAAATCCGTGGGCACCACCGACAGCACATCCGCCATCGGTCCATCGCCGCGCGCGCCAGTGCCGTGACAGGTCGCGCAGTGGTTCTGGAAGACATCGCGGCCCTGCGCTACATCCTGCGCCGACGCCGTGCTTGCCAAAAATATCGCCAAAAGTGTCAGAGTTTTCATGAGCAATCCTCCTCCTTACAAATCTACTCGTGTCATGGACTTGCGGCCTTGATCCACCTCAATCAGCGCGCAAAAGCCGTTACCGAGCCCTTATACAGTCGAACGCCCGCACCGACGCAATGCCGACATGGCACCGACGTCGCTTTTTGCGGTTATTTCGGCGCGAAATGACCCGCCCTGAACCTTCACCCGCTTGCCGGTTTCGAAGTGCGCCCCTTCCAAAGTCCAGTTCAAAACTGCGCTCGGACCCGAATGACAAAAATCATCGCACTGCCGTCCGGGTCGCTCGAGCCCCACGCCTTCGCATAGGCTTCAGCACGCGCCGCCACATCTTTCGCAGATATCGTTCGCCACCTCGCCCATTGATTAAGGAACCGCGGGCCAACCCAGATCACCCAAGCAATCGCTTACTCAGCCACCAAAATCCCGCCCTCAAGCCGCAAAACCCGATCCATTCGTGCCGCCAACCCTGGGTTATGGGTTGCAATCAAAGCAGAAAGTCCGGTTTCGCGCACCAACTCCATCAGCGCCGCAAACACCGTATCGGACGTCGCCGGGTCCAAATTTCCCGTCGGCTCGTCCGCGAGCAAAACCCGGGGCTTATTCGCCAGGGCCCGACAAAACGCGACCCGCTGTTGTTCTCCTCCCGACAAAGCCGCCGGTCGATTGTCTGCCCGCCCTGAAACGCCGACGCGCTCCATCAAAGACAGGGCATGCGCGCGCGCCTCGGCCGCCGGAACCGCGTTGGCCAACTGGGGCAAGATGATATTCTCAACTGCCGAAAATTCCGGCAGTAAATGGTGGAATTGATAAATAAAACCAACCTCTTCGCGCCGCGCCGCTGTGCGCCGCGCATCCGACAATCCAGTGTAGTCCGTGCCGCCAATGCTGACCCGTCCGGCATCCGTAGAATCCAGCAATCCCGCGATATGAAGCAGCGTAGATTTGCCTGCCCCGGACGGTGCAACCAAGGCCACAACCTCGCCCGCCGCAAGTTGCAACGACGCCCCGTCAAGCACCGTGAGCGCATTTTCTCGCCCCGGATTATAGGTCTTTTTGACCCCTTCAAGCGCCAGTGCATCACTCATAACGAAGCGCCTCCACCGGGTTCATTCGCGCAGCGCGGCGCGCCGGAATAAGCGTGATACCCCAGGACAAAAACAGCGACAATCCAACCGCTGAAAGCACATCGCCAAGCTCGAGCTTAGCAGGCAAACGGTAGATGCCCCGCACCGCCCCATCCCAAACGCCGCCGCCGGCCGCGCCGTTAACGAAGGCTAATATTGCGTCAAAATAGACCGCAAAAAGACAGCCAATGATGACCCCGAACAGCGTGCCAATCGTGCCAACCAAAGCGCCTGTCAAAAAGAATACCCGCAATATAGACCCTTCGGTCAAACCAATCGTCCGCAGGATGCCGATGTCGCGTCCCTTGTTCTTCACAAGCATGACCAAGCCGCTGATAATGTTCATCGACGCGATCAAAACCAGCACAGACATCAGCACAAACATCACCGTGTCTTCGACCTCCAATGCGCGCAAAAAGCCGCCTGCAGAATCCTTCCATGTCCACAAAAGCGCGCGCTCTCCGCCGGCTTCTCGCAAGGGTGCAGACAAAGCTTCAACGCGCTCCGGCTCGACCACGCTCACTTCCAATTCATCCGCGACCCCTTCGCGGTTGAAATACACCTGAGCCTCGCTGAACGGCATGAACGCCCGTGTGCGATCAATGTCGTAACGCCCTGAATTGAATATATAAGTGACTTCGTACTCGCCTACCCGAGGACTGGTGCCAAAGGCTGTTCGCACCCCGTTAGGAGAGATTAACCGCACCACATCCCCGACCCCAACGCCCAAAGATCGCGCCGCTTCGCGACCCAATGCGATGCCACCAGGAAAAGCGCTCAGATCGCCTACGCCGGTTTCGGGGTCAGCTATGCGCGGGATTTCGGCAAGGTCTTCCGGCGCAATGCCAAAGATTTCCAGCCCGGTGTTTTCATCCCGGTAAACGGCCATAACCTGACCCTTCACCAAAGGGGCAACGCGCGTGACACCTTCAACGGCCGCAAGCCGCGCGGCCACATCATTATAGTCTGCGATAACCCGGCTGACCTGCCCGCTTTCCGAACGAACTGCCTGATTATAGATAGTCACATGGGCGTTCGCGCCAAGGATAGTCGACACAAACTCGTCGCGAAACCCGGCGCGGACGGCAAGCGTGATGATTAACGCCGCCACCGCCAGCATAATACCGATCAGCGAAATCCATGTCATCACGGACACGCCACCCTCGGCCCGCTTGGCGCGCAAATACCGCCATGCGATCAGGAATTCAAAACGTGAAAAGGGCGCGGGCGTGGCCATGACTGCTCCGATGTTTTGCCCTGTCATGCAAGGCGCGGCGCGCGCGGTCAACTCACTTCCAATTCATCCCGCTCTTCTTGGCAAAAATACTCCGGTGTGCAGCGCGCGCACTTCATAACTTGATCGGAAATCGCGCTCGGATATCAGCGTCCATAACCGGGTCCAAAGCCGCCATTGAAGAGGTCGCCAAAATCATCTCCTTGCGCGCCTTTGCCCCTGCAATCAAATCCGGTTTCTTGTTTTCTTCCCATTCCTTTGGGCTCGTGCGATCCCCATGAAACGGATAGACATAATCCGTCTCCATCCGCGCCAGTGTCTCACCGACCCCAAGATAATGCCCCGGACCGCCCAGACAGACCTCCCGCATCGCTTCGATGGCAAGCGTGTCATCCGTCACTTCGATGCCTTTAAGACATCTTAGCGCCTGCCCGATCAGATCATCGCCAAGGATAAGCGACTCGTGACAAAATCCAAGCAGCGACGCATGCATGCCCGCCGCCTCGTAAACCATGTTTAGCCCCGACAAGCCGGCCATCACATTCGAGCACATCTGCTCCCACCCGGCCTGCATGTCCGGCAGCTTGGAATCCGACGCTCCCGCTGCAGCCCCGCCCGGAAGACCGTAAAACTGATGCATCTGCGCGCAGCCAGCCGTCAAAAGCGCCTGCTCTCCTGACCCGATCGACATCGCGCCTGTCCGCAGGTCAACGACAAACGGCCATGTGCCGAAAATCGCCGGATGCCCGGGCGCAATCGCGTTGACGTACACGATGCCGGCAAGGCACTCTGCGACCGCCTGCACAATGGCTCCGGCCAAGGTCGCAGGTGCCGTCGCTCCGGCCATCCCGGCGCTTAGCAATAAAACCGGCATACCGCCCCGGATACAGGCCTCCATAACCCCGCAGCTTTCGGTCGCAAACTTAAGCGGAGGCACGACGAAGCAATTGGAGTTAGACAGAAAAGGCCGCGCACGGAACGCCTCTTCGCCACCCGCAATTGCATAGGCGAGGTCCAGACAGGCCTGTGCGTTTTCCGGCTCGGTTATAGATGTTCCGACGTGTTTGGTCGTGCCTGTGCAGCACGCGTAGATCGTGTTCAGATCAAGTTCCAGATTATCGGGTAAATCGCGCGCAACCATGGGCCGCTGAAGAAAATGAATATTGTCCAACTGGTCTGCTATTCGCGCGGCGTCATGAAGGTCCTGCAACGTGCTGTGGCGATAGTTTCGCCCATCCGGCTCGACCATATTCACTGCAGCGCCAGCCGTACCATAGTGAACTTTGGTGCCTGACAGGTTCAAGTCGTGCGCGGAACTTCGACCATGCAGCGTTATGTTTCGTGCGGCTTTCGCCAGCATATCTTCGACCAATGCGGGTGAGAATCTCAAGCGTCCGTCGTCGCCCAACCGCGCACCCGCCTGAACCATAACCTCGATACCGGAAGGCGGCGCGTCAGCAAGCCCGATCTCGTCAAGGACTGTTAAAGCAGCATTATGAATACGTAGCACTTCGGCGTCGCTAAGTGCCTTAAGCGTCCCGCCTTCCATACCGCCTCGAATGGGGCGAACATCTTCGGCCAAGGGCGCTGACCGAAGTGCGTGGCGCGCGACGCGCCCTCCGGATCGGCGGGTCTGTGTTCGTGTCATTTTAGAAATCCTGCGAAAAAGGGAAAGGTTAATCGAGCGGCACTCAGTCGCTCGGACGCCCTCTCGCAGCACGGCCGCGATCCGCACCAATCGTGCGGCTGACTAGTACAATTTGCCATTGTTCGCCCATGACAAAACCTCTCCCTGTTAAGGAAAGGCTACGCCGCCGGTGGGTGTAATCTGTCACAATCGCGCCACGGAAAATGTCGCAAATAGAACGCTATCGACCGCGCAGCCATGCCAAAACGTCGTCCGCGTTCTGATCGGGCGGAAACACCGGGTAAAAGGTTTTGACGATCACCCCGGCCTCGATCACCCAGGCCATCCGCTTGAGAAATTTCCGCCCTTCGACCTGCAGTACCGGCAGGTTCAGCGCCGCAGCTAAAGCGCCATCTGCATCCGACAGAACCGGAAACGGCAGGTGCAAACGCGTTGCCATTTCGCGTTGATAGTCCGTATCCTGGGTCGACAATCCAAACACATGGCCGACACCCAGCGCCTGCAATGCACCAAAATGATCGCGGAAGGAACACGACTGTGGCGTGCACCCCCGCGCGCCCGGAATGCCATCCCAACCGTCCGGCAATACGCCGTTTGGCTGCCCTGTCATCGGATAGATATAAATAACAACTCGTCCCGCGACATCCGCCAAAGACACGGCCCCGCCATCGGTCGACGCCAAGGCCACATCTGGCACTTTCGCTCCTGTCAGGTGGTCTGCCGCGCCGTCGTCTTCCGGCGCCGGTATCAACGACCAGTCCGGAGCCCCGGTTCCTGCGCCAGTAAACGGTTGGTTTGACATTTCGCCTTCAAATCCAGGTGTGGAACGACCGCTTTTCCATCGGCTGCACCATTGCCGCCCGCACTTCGACACAATGCGGCGCATAAATCTCGGCGACTTTTTCGACGGCCATCTCGGGCGCCATTTCCTCGCTGACGCCGGTGCGACGGTTTGTCAGTTCGACCACGCCGTTCTTCAAACCGCGCGGGCCGACGGTGATCCGCCAAGGCAACCCGATCAGATCCATCGTCGCAAACTTCGCGCCTGCGCGCTCGTCCCGGTCGTCGTACAAAGGCTCCATCCCATGTGCGACCAACGACTTATACAGCGCCTCGGACGCCTTGTCCGTCGCCTCGTCACCTTGCCGCAAATTCACAATCCCACAATGGAACGGCGTCACGCCCTCGGGCCAGATAATCCCGTTATCATCATGCGATGCCTCTATAATCGCGCCGAGTAGGCGGCTCACACCTATGCCATGTGACCCCATGTGAACCGGCACAGGCTTGCCATCGGGGCCCTGAACCGTCGCGCCCATCGCTTCGGAATACTTCGTGCCGAAATAGAAGATTTGCCCCACTTCGATCCCACGCGCCGACTGTCGGCGATCTTGCGGAACCTTGGCAAACGCCGCCTCGTCGTGGGTTTCGTCCGTGCGGGCATAACGCGAGGTGAACTCCTGCAGCACGGCCTCGCAAGCCGCGTGATCGTCGTAGTCAATCTCGCGGTCACCGAACGACAATTCAGTGATCGCGCTGTCGTAGAAAACCTCCGACTCGCCCGTCTCGGCCAGTACCAGAAACTCGTGCGTATAATCCCCGCCGATAGGTCCACCGTCTGCGCGCATAGGAATAGCCTGCAGACCCATCCGCTCGTAGGTGCGCAGATAAGACACCAGATGGCGGTTGTACGCGTGCAGCGCGTCCTCTTTCGTCAGATCGAAATTGTAGCCGTCCTTCATCAAAAATTCGCGCCCGCGCATCACCCCAAACCGCGGCCTCACCTCATCGCGAAATTTCCACTGAATATGATAAAGCGTCAGCGGCAAGTCTTTGTAACTGCTCACAGACGACCGAAAAATATCAGTTATCAATTCCTCATTCGTCGGCCCGAACAGCATATCGCGTCCGTGGCGATCAGAAATCCGCAGCATTTCCTGGCCGTAGTCATCATACCGCCCGCTTTCACGCCACAGATCCGCCGATTGTATCGTCGGCATCAGCATCGGCACGTGACCGGCGCGCACCTGTTCTTCGTGCACTATTTTTTCGATGTTTTGCAAAACTTTGTAGCCCAGCGGCAGCCAGGAATAGATACCAGCACTTGCCTGCTTGATCATGCCAGCCCGCAACATCAGCCGGTGGCTGACGATCTGCGCCTCGCTGGGTGTTTCCTTCAAAATGGGCAGAAAATAACGACTTAGACGCATCTTTTATGGACCTTCTTGGACGATTTCGCACCAAAGTCGTCTAGGCCATCGCCGCCGCCCTCGCAAGCCATACCCCATGCGCATGACGCCCGCGCGGCTGCCCGACAAAGCCAAAACCACCCCCTTGCGCCCTTTGCGCTGACTTGCGACACCTGACACTACCACAAACCAAGGACACGATATGGCCCTGCCCATCCGGCAACAGCTGAAATACTGGGGGATCGCAGCGGCGGTCTTCTTCGTCGTTCTTTGGGTCCTTGGGGACGTCATCTTGCCCTTCGTCCTTGGAGCGGCCATCGCTTATTTCCTTGATCCCGTCGCCGACCGGCTAGAAGCCTTGGGCTGTTCGCGCGCCATTGCCACGGCGATCATCACCATCTCGGCGCTGATGATTTTTGTGGTTCTCGCCCTTCTCGTGATTCCGACGCTGGTCTCTCAGACCGCGCAATTGATCTCGACCGCGCCTGATATGGCTTCGCGCCTGCAAGCGGTCCTGACCGAACGTTTCCCCGACCTTGGCGACGCCAATTCAACGATCCGCAGGTCGCTGTCGTCTATCGCCGAAACAATTCAGTCGCGCGGCGGCGAGGTTCTGAACACCGTCCTCAGCTCGTTCTCGGGCGTGTTGAACGCCATTGTGATCTTCGTGATCGTGCCGGTCGTGGCGTTTTACATGTTGTATGACTGGGACAATATGGTCGCCAAAGTCGACAACCTTCTGCCGCGCGATCACGCGCCGACGATCCGCAAGCTGGCTTCGGAAATCGACCGCGCCCTGGCGGGATTCATCCGTGGCCAAGGCACTGTTTGTCTGATCCTTGGCGCTTATTATGCCATTGCCCTTATGGCCGTGGGTCTTAACTTCGGATTGGTCGTTGGGTTTGTTGCGGGTGCGCTGACCTTCATTCCTTACGTCGGAGCGCTTGTCGGCGGCGTTCTCGCGCTTGGCCTTGCACTATTTCAATTCTGGGGCGACTGGATTTGGATCATCCTTGTCTGGGCAATCTTCCAATCCGGGCAATTTGTCGAAGGCAATATCCTGACACCGCGCCTTGTCGGCCAATCCGTCGGCCTGCACCCGGTCTGGCTCATCTTTGCGCTGTCTGCGTTTGGTGCGCTTTTTGGCTTTGTCGGTCTTCTTGTCGCCGTCCCCGTCGCCGCCTCCATCGGCGTTGTCACCCGCTTTGCGATCTCACGCTATCGGTCCTCCCTTCTCTACAAAGGGATCGAAGAGCAAGAAGACCCCTGACCTAATGGCCGAGCAGTTGATCTTTGATCTGCCCAAGCGCACAGCACTTGGACGCGGCGACTTCTTCGTCTCGTCGGCCAACGTGCTGGCCGTCACTCGCCTTGATGACACCGAAACGTGGCCAAACACCAAACTCGCTCTCACAGGCCCCGAAGGCGCGGGCAAATCCCACCTTGCCCATGACTGGTCAAAGGCCAACCACGGCCATGTGATGCTGACGGCCGATCTGCCGAGCGCCGATATCCCCGGCATCGCTACTGCGCTTGCCGTCGAAATCCCCGACGCGCCGATGCCGCGCGCCGAAGAAGAGGCCCTCTTCCACCTCCACAACCACATGATTGCGCAAAACCTGCCGCTTCTTTTGATTGCTCGCACGCCGCCTGCGCGCTGGACGATCACCCTTCCCGATCTCAAAAGCCGGATGCAGGCAACGGATGTCGTCCAAATTGAGGCCCCCGACGAAGCGCTTTTGTCGGCCATGCTTGTAAAGCTTTTCACCGACCGCCAGCTGCAGATCGACCCAAACCTGATCCCCTGGCTTGTCACGCACTCCGAACGCTCGTTCGCCGCTATCAATCGACTTGTGGTAGCCCTCGACGCCGAAGCACTTGCCCAAAAACGCGCTATTACGCGTCCTTTGGCCCGGCGCGTGCTGGACAAATTGGACGAAGAAAGGCGATAACCGTCATTGTGTCGTCAAATTTGCCCGTTAGGCCGCGTTTCATGGCTATGAATACCGATTTCCTCAGTGCTGATTTTCCCGCCTCCGTAAGTGTCGAAGGCGTTGACGATCAAAGCCCGAACCGCTTCTTCAACCGCGAACTGTCTTGGCTTGCGTTCAATTGGCGTGTGCTGGAAGAAGCCGAAAACCACCGCGTACCGCTGCTTGAGCGTCTGCGTTTTCTGTCAATTTCGGCGACCAACTTGGACGAATTCTATACCGTCCGCGTCGCAGGCCTGCGCGAGCTGGCCCATGCGGGAAACACAATGCCCGCTGCTGATGGTCTGACACCGTCCGAGCAGCTTGTTTTGATCAACGAAAACGCGCGCAACCTTCTTAATCGCCAGCAAGACGTCTGGAGCAGCCTGAAGTCTGAACTCACGGCCGCAGGTATCGAACTTTTGTCGCGCGACGACCTCAGCAATTCCGACAAACTACACTGCGAGCAAACCTTCCTTTCGCAGGTGTTCCCGATCTTGTCGCCGCTGGCGATCGACCCGGCACATCCGTTTCCGTTTATCCCGAACGCTGGGTATTCGCTTGCCTTGCAACTGGAACGCAAGTTCGACAAACGCCCCCTGCGCGCGCTTTTGCCAATCCCGCATCAGGTCGACCGCTTCGTCGCGATGCCATCGGAAGACGGCTCTCGCCGCTTCCTGCCGCTTGAAGAACTGCTGCTTTTGCACATCGACAGCCTGTTTCCCGGATACAAGATCAACGGCAACTGTGCCTTCCGCGTCCTGCGTGACAGCGACCTTGAAGTTGAAGACGAAGCCGAAGACCTTGTGCGCGAGTTTGAAGTCGCCTTGAAACGCCGCAAACGCGGTGAAGTCGTGCGCCTGACGATTTCGCCCGACGCCCCCAAAGCCTTGCGCGCCATCATCACCGAAGAACTCGGCGTCACTGAAGAGGAAACCGTTGAGCTTGGCGGCCTGATCGGGCTCGCCGACCTCAGGGAACTGGTCCTTGATGATCGCCCAGACCTTCTCTGGCCGTCCTTCACCCCCCGCGTGCCCGAACGCGTGCAGGACCACGACGGCGATATGTTCGCCGCTATACGCCAAAAGGACATGCTGCTGCACCACCCATATGAAACCTTCGACATGGTGGTGCGATTCCTGAAGCAGGCGGCGATGGATCCAGACGTCGTGGCGATCAAACAGACGCTTTATCGCACATCGCACAACAGCCCCATCGTCTCAGCACTTTGTGAGGCGGCAGAAGAAGGCAAGTCCGTCACAGCCCTTGTGGAACTCAAAGCCCGCTTTGACGAAGCCGCCAACATCCGCCAGTCACGTACGCTGGAACGCGCAGGCGCGCATGTGGTCTACGGATTTCTGAACTACAAAACCCACGCCAAGATCTCGACCGTGGTGCGCCGCGAAGCTGGAGAACTGGTGACCTACACCCATTTCGGAACCGGCAACTACCACCCGATCACGGCCAAAATTTACACCGATCTCAGCCTGTTCACCTGCGACGCCGCCCTCGGGAGCGATGCCACAAAGGTCTTCAATTACCTCTCAGGCTACGCGCAGCCCGAAGGCATGCAGAACCTGTCGATCTCGCCGATCTCGCTGAAAAATACTCTGCTTGAACGCATCGCTGAAGAGGCCGAATTCGCACTTGCAGGCAAGCCCGCCGAGATCTGGGCCAAGATGAACTCGGTCGTCGACCCCGATGTGATCGACGCGCTTTACATTGCAAGTCAGGCTGGTGTGAAAATCAACCTGGTGATCCGCGGTATCTGCGGTTTGCGCCCGGGCATCAAAGGCCTGTCGGAAAACATCCGCGTGAAATCCATCGTCGGCCGCTTTCTTGAACATTCGCGCATCGTCTGCTTCGGTGCAGGCTACGGACTGCCGCACAAAAGGGCACGGGTCTATATCTCGTCTGCCGACTGGATGGGCCGCAACCTGAACCGTCGGGTTGAAACGCTGGTCGAGGCCACAAACCCCACGGTCAAGGCGCAGATTGTCCGCCAGATCATGGCCGCCAACCTTGCCGACGTGGCCCAAAGCTGGATCCTGTCGCCCGACGGTTCCTTCCACCGTCCAAGCCCACCCGACGGCGAAACCGCGTTCAACTGCCACCGCTTCTTTATGGAGAACCCGTCGCTTTCAGGTCGCGGCTCGGCAGGCGCCTCGGACGTGCCCGAACTGACACACAGCGACGACTGACCCCTTTTCGCGCGCCCCGCGCGCGCCATATCAATCCCATGACTTTGTCCCGCCGCGCCCTTCTTGCCACCGCCACCGCCACCGCCCTTCTGCCGCGCCACCTTGCCGCTCAAACTGCCCAGTTTGACGCAGCGCTCGACCGCGCCCGCGGCCTAGAGCAGCTCCACAGCCTGATCATCCTGCAAAACGGAGAGGTTCAGATCGCGGAACGCCTGCGCGGCCCGGCCCTCGACCGGCCGGCAAATATTAAATCCGTCTCCAAAACCATCGTGGCGACGCTTACCGGCATCGCCATCGACAAAGGTGTGATCGCCGACGTCACCGCAACCATCGCCAACCTTGCCCCTGACCTGTTGCCACGCTCGGCCGACCCCCGCGCCGCAGACATCACGGTCGAAGACCTGGTGACCTTGCGCGCCGGGCTTGAGCGCACCTCAGGCCCTAACTATGGCCAATGGGTCTCCAGCCCGAACTGGGTCGCCGACGCCCTTGGCCGCCCGATCATCGCCGAGCCCGGAACAACCATGCTCTATTCCACCGGCTCAACCCATATCCTCGGCGCGGTGCTGGCGCGCGCCACCGGCAAAACCCTCCTCACACTGGCGCGCGAATGGCTTGGTGCGCCGCTTAGCATCGACATCCCCGCCTGGACCCGCGACCGGCAGGGTTTCTACCTCGGCGGCAACGAAATGGCCCTCAGTCCGCGCGCGATGGCCCGCTTCGGTGATATGATCCGAAAGGGCGGCACATGGAACGGCACCCGCGTTGTCAGCCAATCCTGGATCGACCGATCGTTTGTCCCCGTCACACGGTCCCCGTGGTCCGGTCTCGGCTATGGCTACGGATGGTTCATCGGCAAGGCCTCTGGCCACGCCTATGCCCTTGCGCGCGGTTACGGAGGCCAGATCATCGCCGTGGTTCCCGATCTTGCCCTTTCCATCGCCATCACCTCGGACCCGACACGCCCCGCTCGATCAGGTGGCTATTTCGGCGAACTTCAGCGGCTTATCGAACAGGATATAATCAGCGAGCTGGTCTGAGAACGACTGCGCCCGGCGCCACGGTGATGGCCCCACATGCCCTGCGCGCGCCCGAAAGCTCTCCGGCCCCCAACCTTCTTTGGATCCAGAATATCCCAAGGTGAGGCTCGCTTAGCCCGAGGGACAAAGCCCCCACTCACGATCCCATCGCCACCCCTTGCGCGAAGCGACTCTGTCGAATACATACCCTGCGACCCACAATACCCGATCCGAAAGCTCCCCATGGAAAACGTCGTTCTCATCATCCACCTGATCCTCGCGCTCTCGCTTATCGGCGTGGTGCTTCTTCAGCGTTCGGAAGGCGGGGGTCTTGGCATGGGCGGTGGTGGCGGTGGCGGTGTGGTCAACACCCGCAGCGCGGGAACGGCCCTTGGTAAAGTCACATGGATGCTCGCGATTGCCTTTATCGCCACGTCGCTTACCCTGACGATTTTCGCAGCGCAAAACTCCGCCTCTGGTTCGGTCCTTGACCGCATCGGTGCGGGTCGCGGCGCTGTTTCCGAGGTTCCGCTGTTGCCATCGGGCGACGCCCTTCTGCCTCCGTCAACGGGCGAAACAGGCGGCGCACTTGATCTTCCAAGCGCCGACTAACCACAAGACCTTGGAAATAGTCCTGATCTGGCCCCAGATATTGGGGTCAGACGCTTGGCAAACGTTCCCGAATCCTTTAAGGCTCAACCCCCGTGATGCTGCACATTCGCGACCACCGAACGGCAGCCTCAAGCAGGACATCACGGAGAGGATCCCGAGACATGGCAAGGTATATATTCGTCACTGGTGGCGTTGTGTCGTCACTTGGAAAAGGCCTTGCCTCAGCAGCACTTGGCGCGCTTTTGCAGGCGCGCGGCTACTCGGTACGGCTTCGCAAACTTGACCCCTACCTCAACGTCGACCCCGGAACGATGTCCCCGTTCGAGCACGGCGAGGTCTTCGTCACGGACGACGGCGCGGAAACCGATCTTGATCTCGGCCACTACGAGCGCTTTACCGGCGTCGCCGCGCGAAACACCGATTCAGTATCGTCGGGTCGCATCTATTCCACCGTCCTCGAAAAAGAACGCCGCGGCGATTATCTGGGCAAAACCATTCAGGTCATCCCCCACGTCACCAACGAGATTAAAGACTTCCTCCACGTGGGCGAAGATGAAGTTGACTTCATGCTTTGCGAAATCGGCGGCACCGTCGGCGACATCGAAGGGCTGCCCTTTTTCGAGGCCATCCGCCAATTCTCTCAGGACAAAGAACGCGGCCAGTGCATCTTCATGCACCTGACGCTTCTGCCCTATCTCAAAGCATCGGGTGAGTTAAAAACCAAACCGACCCAGCACTCGGTCAAGGAACTCCGCTCGATCGGCCTTCAGCCTGACGTCCTTGTCTGCCGCTCCGAACACGAGATCCCAGAAAAAGAGCGTGAGAAAATCGCTCTGTTCTGCAACGTCCGCCCCGAAAGTGTGATCCCCGCCTACGACCTCAAATCCATCTACGAAGCCCCGCTGGCCTACCACGGTGTCGGCCTCGATCAGGCCGTCCTTGACGCCTTCCAGATTGCGCCCGCCCCCAAGCCAAAGCTTGAACGCTGGCTCGACGTCAAGGACCGCATCGACAAGGCCGAAGGCGAGATAAAAGTCGCCATCGTCGGCAAATACACCCAGCTTGAAGACGCCTACAAATCCATCGCCGAGGCCCTCACCCACGGTGGCATGGCCAACCGCACCCGCGTGAAAGCCGAATGGATCGACGCCGAAATATTCGAACGCGAAGACCCTGGCCCCTGGCTTGAAGGCTTCCACGCCATCCTCGTGCCCGGCGGCTTCGGCGAACGCGGCACCGAAGGAAAAATCCGCGCGGCGGAATTCGCCCGCACCCGTAAAATTCCCTACCTTGGCATCTGCCTCGGCATGCAAATGGCCGTCATCGAGGCCGCCCGCAACGTCGCCGGACTTGAAACCGCCGGCTCCGAGGAATTCGACCACGAAGCCGGGAAAAAACGTTTCGAGCCAGTTGTTTACCACCTGAAGGAATGGGTACAGGGTAACCACATCTCCCGCCGCAAAGTCGATGACGACAAAGGCGGCACCATGCGCCTTGGCGCCTACACGGCCAACCTCACGCCGGGCTCAAAAGTGGCGCAGATCTACGGCGCAACCGTCATCGAAGAACGCCACCGCCACCGCTATGAAGTCGACACCAAATATCGCGAGCAGCTTGAAAAAGTCGGCCTCATCTTCTCCGGCATGTCCCCTGATGGACGCCTGCCGGAAATCGTCGAATGGAAAGACCACCCGTGGTTTATCGGCGTACAGTTCCACCCCGAGCTGAAGTCAAAACCCTTCGCCCCGCATCCCTTGTTTGAAGGGTTCGTAAAGGCGGCGATCGAGATCTCGCGACTTGTCTAAGGACTGGATCAAATTGCGCTGATCGGGCGCACCCGAACGCGCTGCGTGAAATCACACTCAAAGGACACGACATGATCGAACGTATCGAAACCGGGGCCCGATCCTCGAAAATCGTGAAGCACAACGGGGTCGCCTATATCACAGGACAGGTTGGCGAGGGTGAGACCATTCAGGCCCAGACCGTAGAATGTCTCCGACGCCTCGAGGTCCTTTTGATAAAAGCCGGCTCGTCGCGCGAAAAGATGTTGCGCGCCACGATTTGGCTTGCCGACATGAGCGATTTTGCAGGGTTAAACGAGGTCTGGAACGCTTGGGTTCCCGAAGGCCACGCCCCCGCCAGAGCCTGCGGCGAAGCCAATCTGGCGCGTGCCGAACTCAAGGTCGAGATCATCGTGGATGCAGCCTACGACTAAGCAGCAATCGCGGCGCGGAAGGATCAAAAGATCAACGCTCAAGCCCTAGTCGCCGACAGGGCGCCTCAGCGCCCAATGGGGTCGTCCTCGACAGATGTGCGTCCAAATTTGAATTCGGCAAACGATCCACGCAACCTGAGAAAAGAAGGAACCGGCGGCCGCGGCAGGCGGGAAAGAGTTAATACCAGCCAGGCATCAATTCCGGTCACTACAAGGTTCCACGTATACAGATATATCAGGTTCGGCATGATGCCTGTTTGCGACCAAATCACCAGCTTCGAGGCGATACCCGCCACGTATCCAAGGCATATCAACAACACAAAACCGAGGCTCTTGCCACTCGCCTGCCCCGTCCTCAACATCTTCCAGATCGAGCAATACCAGCTCACAGAAAAGGCGGTCAGCATCAAAGCTTCAAGGTATTCAGTCATTCGGTGCCCATACTTTGTCACAGATGCTTCAAAACATCCGTAGAAAAACCTACTGCTTCCTCGGCAACGCCAATTCTTCAGCCCTCTCTCAAAGCGTGCTTATGAATTGTTGCAAGATTATTTGATTTTCCGAATGCCAACCGACTGTTGGGTCAGACACCTAAGTGAGTGCCTAGATTTCGATCACATCAGAACCGATGCGGCATTTTAAGAAGTTCTTCCGTTGGCTTGTTGTGCCGCGTGATCGCTGGGTTCGCGTGAATTTCTCAAAGCCCCGACGCAAAACGGCATAGAAATCAAACCCGGACGCAGTCCGCAAATTGATCGCCTTGCAGTCCTCGTCGTTGCGACACGACCTTGCCTAACCTCATATCCGCCCTGCGTCTCACCCAATATAAACACCCAACCCGGAGCCCACAAAATGCACTCGACACGCCGCCTATTCCTCCAAACCGCCGCCGCCGCTGGCTCCGTGACGCTGCTGCCCATCGCCGCCCGCGCTGCTGGGCACGCCTCTGACGTTTTCACCACAGACGCCGGTGACATCGCGGTCCATCCCGTCGCCCACGCCTCGGTGGCTCTCGAAACCCCCCGCTGGCACGATTTATATCGACCCGGTCGGAGACGCCGCCCAATACGCTGATTTCCCGGCACCCGATCTGATCCTCGTGACCCACGGGCACGGCGATGACTACAAGGCCGATCTCCTTGCCGCGATCAAGGGCGCCGCCACGCTGATCACCAACCCGGCTGTCGCCGCGATGCTGCCCGAAGGCCTGCAGGCAAACTCGGGCCAGCTTGCGAACGGCGAAAGCGTGACATGGAACGACGTTACCATATACGCAATTCCAGCCTATACCCTCACCGAGGAACGCAAGAACTTCCACCCGATGGGCCGTGACAACGGCTACGTTCTCGGGCTTGCGGGCTTCACGATCTACGTCTCTGGCGACACCGAAGACATCCCGGATATGCGCGCGCTGACAGGCATCGATCTGGCCTTCGTCTGCATGAACCTGCCGTTTACTATGCCCGCGTCCGCCACCGCAGACGCGGTCCGCGAGTTCGCACCAACCTACGTCTACCCCTACCACTACCGTGGCCGCGATGACGGGACCCAAGACCCGCAGGAATTCGCCACGCTGGTGGGCGACGCCTCAGAAGTGAAGTTTGGCAACTGGTATGGCTAAGCCGCCAAATCCGAGCGACCACATGAACGGGTTGGTCCAAGCGACTGGACCGTTGCGTTTTTCCGACACCCAAATATCTTACCCAAGCCCTCAACCGCCGAACGTCCGCACCGACGCAATACCGGCGTGATACCGAAACCTCGGAAAACACCTTTTCGTGGCGGGAATCCCGCCCTATATCCTCCCCATGTTTGAAGCTTTTTTGCGCCGCCTGACGGCCACCGACCCCGATCCGCTTTCCGGCGATGACTGCCGTCTCGCCTTGGCGGCCCTGCTTGTGCGCATCGCGCGCACCGATGGCGAATACGCCCGCGTGGAAATCGACGCGATCGATAACATTTTGAAAATGCGCTATAATCTGGGGCCTTTCGAGGTCATAAAACTGCGCGCTGACGCCGAGCAGCTTGAAACCGAGGCCCCGGACACCGTGCGTTTCACCCGTGCGATCAAGGACAAAGTCCCCCTCGAGGACCGCGCCGAAGTTGTCGAGGCGCTTTGGGAAATAGTTCTTGCGGACGGCACGCGCGACCACGAAGAGGACGCTCTCATGCGCCTTGTCGCCCCGATGCTTGGCATCAACGACCGCGAGTCAGCTTTTGCCCGGCAGCGTGTTGTAAGCAAGGGATGATCGCCAGTCTGCCGATGTATGATCGCCCCGAAACACGGGCGGCATACGATCGATTATGGACACGCATCCGCGACGAACTTCGGCTTTTGTGGGCGGTGCTTCCGGACATTGGCTCCCCGCTCCCAGCGGCCCTCGCCCATGACGCGGACCCATGGGATCACTGGCGCGCCCCGGACCTGATCCTTAGCCAAACCTGCGGCCTTCCGTACCGAAGCGAGCTTCACGCAAACGTAATTTTAATCGGTACGCCCGATTATCACCTTCCGGGATGTCGTCCCGGATATTACAATTCGGTCTTTGTAATGCGCGCCGAAAGTGCCTGCGATGATCCAGCCGGCTGGAGCGACCTCATGGTGGCCGTCAACGATGGACGATCCCAGTCGGGATGGGCCGCGCCGCAGGCCTTCATGGAAACGCGCGACCTGTCGTTCCACAAAACGTCCCTCACCGGATCTCACCGCAATTCGGCGCACGCCGTTGCAAACGGAACCGCCGATATCGCCGCCATCGACGCGCAAACATGGCGCATGATCCGACGCTGGGATCGTTGGTCAGACACTCTTGTCGAGGTCGCCCGCACCGAAGAAACGCCCGGTCTGCCGCTTATCTCGGCCATGCCAGATGGGCGCAACGATCTTCATTTTGCGGTCAGTCGTCACCTCGCCAACCTGCCCGCGAAAGATGCAGCTATCCTCGACATCCGAAGCCTCGTATCAATCTCCAAGGCAGACTACCTCGCCGTCCCCACCCCAAAAGCTGTCGTCAAGTAAGGCGTTGCAATCCGCAGCAATTCACGCCTTTATTCCCCCCCTGAGGAAAAACCAAAGCTGCAAAACGTGACAGACACTGTACCAGTCATCGAAATCCGGGATCTTCACAAAAGCTATGGGGCTTTGGAAGTCCTGAAAGGCGTGAGTATGACCGCCCCTCGCGGCCACGTCATTTCCCTTATCGGATCGTCCGGCTCGGGCAAGTCCACGCTTCTGCGATGCGCCAACCTTCTAGAAGACAGCCAGCAAGGCGATGTGATTTTTGAAGGCGAGGCCGTTACATGGCGCGGCAAGGCCCACAACCGTCACCCGGCCGACCGTGCACAGGTCACGCGCATCCGCACGAACTTGTCGATGGTGTTCCAGCAGTTCAATCTCTGGTCCCACATGACTGTCCTGCAGAACGTTATGGAAGCGCCGGTCACCGTAATGAAGCGCGACCCGGCCGAGGTCGAAGCCAAAGCCCGCGATTACCTTGCCAAGGTCGGCATTGGCGACAAATGCGATGTCTGGCCCGCGCAGCTTTCGGGCGGCCAGCAACAACGCGCCGCCATAGCGCGCGCCCTTTGCATGGAACCCCGCGCGCTGTTGTTTGACGAACCGACGTCAGCGCTTGACCCCGAACTAGAACAAGAAGTGATCCGCGTCATCAAAGCGCTGGCCGAAGAAGGTCGGACGATGCTGATCGTCACCCACGACATGGCTTTGGCGCGCGACGTCAGCGACCACGTTGTGTTTCTGCACCAAGGCAAGATCGAAGAAGAAGGGCCGCCGAGCGCGCTGTTCGGCACCCCAAAATCCACCCGGCTGCAGCAGTTTCTATCTGCCGTGTCCGCGTAATATTTGACTTTACCAGTATGGGAGAATGCAAATGAAAAAACTGATCCTCAGCACAGCCGCGCTGGCAATCGCAGCAGGCGCGGCATACGCCGACAGCCATTCCGTTGTGCGCCTGACCACCGAGGGCGCCTACCCTCCGTGGAACTTCGTGAATGACAACGGCGAGGTTGACGGCTTCGAGCGCGAGCTTGGCGACGAGCTTTGCCTGCGGGCCGAACTGAACTGTGAATGGAGTACGAACGAGTGGGACTCGATCATTCCGAACCTCACATCGGGCAACTACGACGCCATCATCGCGGGCATGTCGATTACCGATGAGCGCGACGAAGTCATCGACTTCACCCAAGCATACACACCGCCCGATCCATCGAACTATGCGGCCTTGTCGGCGGATGTCGATCTTATCGGCGGCGTGATTGCGGCCCAGGCAGGCACCATTCAGGCAAGCTATGTCGCGGACAGTGGTGCCATTCTTGTCGAATTTTCTTCACCGGACGAAACCATTGCGGCCATCGTCAACGGCGAAGTTGACGCCGTTCTTGCCGATGCCTCATTCATTGGAACCGCGATCGAAACCAATGGCGATCTGATGGTTGTCGGCGATCCCGTTGCCCTCGGTGGCGGCGTTGGCATGGGTGTGCGGGAAAGCGACGGCGAACTGCGCGCCAAGTTCGACACGGCCATTCAGTCGATGAAAGACGATGGCACCCTGAACGCGCTGATCGCAAAATGGGAAGTCAGCAGCCAGTGGTAAGCTGACATCAAAGTAACTGGTCGGGGCGCGCGGTTGCCCCGACCAATCAGACCGCGGGAGCCACTCCATCTTTTCCTTCTGCACCGACCCTGAAACGCTTGAAACGACCCGCTGGTTAGTCTGCTATCTGACCAACGGCAAGCACATGGCGTTTTATACCTCTTTCATCACGGTCATGGTGCTTTTGCTCATCACCGCCCCCATCGCGCTGGCCTTCGGCTTTGGCGGTGCAATGGCCTCGCGCAGCCGAATCCTGCCGCTTCGCTGGTTCGGCAATGCCTACACATCCGTCGTGCGCGGCGTCCCTGATATTGCGTTTTTCCTCTTCTTTGTCATTGCGTTGGATCAGGGCTTCGAGTGGTTGCGCCACAAAACCAAATGTCCCGATTGGGACGAGCCAATTCGCCAGGGCAGCGATTTTATCGTCTGTACGGTGGCGAAACTGCCCCAATCCAATTCCCCGCAATGGGTCCACGAAGCCTACGGCTTCTCCCTTGCCGTACTGACCTTTTCAATCGTTTTCGGTGCCTTTGCGGCCAATGTGCTTTTCGGCGCCATGCGCGCCGTTCCCCGTGCGCAGATGGAAACGGCGGAAGCCTACGGGATGTCACAGCGCCAGTCCTTCTGGCGTGTTCTCGTGCCGCAAATGTGGGTCTATGCGCTGCCCGGCCTGTCGAACCTCTGGATGGTATTGGTCAAAGCAACCCCGCTTTTGTTCCTTCTCGGTGTCGAGGATATCGTCTACTGGGCGCGCGAATTGGGTGGTACGAAGGGTAATGTTTTCGACTATCCGCATCCTGATTGGCGGCTCTATTACTTTCTCGGACTTCTCGTCTTTTACCTTAGCCTGACCCGCGTGTCGGAAATCGCTCTCGTGCGCCTCACCACCAGATTGTCGCGCGGGCAAGCCACTATGGCAGGCGAGCAAATGCGGAGGGCCGCGACATGAGCTGCTGGGAAACCATTGCAGACTATGCGTTGCGATCAATTGGCATTGGCGAACGCCTTTTGCCGCGCTCGGACTTCACGCTGTGCCAGCAATTCACGCTGATTGGATCGGGGCTTTTGTGGAACATCTACTTCGGCGTCCTCGCCCTCACATCAGGATTTATCCTTGCCACTGCCGTCGCTATGGGCAAAGCCGCGCGCAATCCACTGATCCGCAAACCCTGCGAATGGTTCATCTTTATCTTTCGTGGCTCACCGCTGTTTATCCAGTTTTTCCTTGCCTACGAGACCTTCGTGCTGCTGCCCAAAGTCGGCATCGACATCAACTTGATCTTCGTGGAAGTCACCGCTGAAACGCGCTGGTTGACCCGCGCATGGCTGGGCGCGCTGATTGTGCTATTCCTAAACACCGCCGCCTATTCGGGCGAAATATTCTACGGTGCGCTGCGCTCGATCCCGAAAGGCGACCTTGAGGCGGCAGACGCCTACGGCATCACCGGTTGGTCGCGCTTTCGGCGCATCACATGGCCGACCATGCTGCGCCTTGCATGGCCCGCCTACACAAACGAAGCGATCTTCCTCTTTCATGCCACAACACTGGTGTTTTTCTCGGGCTTCCCCGCATGGCAACAACGCGGTGACGCGCTTTATTATGCTAACTATTTCGCCGACAAGACCTTCAACCCCTTCGTGCCTTACCCCATCGTCGCCTTCTATTTTATCCTTGTGACGCTTGCCGTCATCACCATCTTCTCACTGGTCAACAAGCGTCTGAACAGGCATATGCCGCAGGAGCCAAAGCGCATCCGCTACCGGCCGCAAATCATTCGGTGAGACCATGGAAGACTGGCTAAAAGACAATCCGCAAGTCCGCACAGTGACCACGGCCGTCGCCGATCTGAACGGTCAGGCGCGTGGCAAGCGCATGCCGTCGGGGTTCGCATCGAAGGCGCTGGAAGGCATGACACGGATGCCCCTGTCGGTGCTGAACGTCGACATCTGGGGTGACGATATCGAAGACAGTCCGCTGGTGTTTGAAAGCGGCGATCGCGACGGCATCCTGCGCCCGACCGATCGCGGTTTTGTTCCAATGCCCTGGCTGTCAAACCCGACCGCGCTTTTGCCCATGTGGATGTATACTGAAGCCGGAGACCCCTTCGCCGGAGATCCCCGCCACGCACTGAAGCTGGTCCTTGATCGCTTTACCGAACACGGCTGGAGCGTTGTTGCGGCCACCGAACTTGAATTTTACCTTTTGGATGACAGCGGCGACACGCTGCAACCGCCGACCGCACCCCGTTCGGGCAAGCGGCGTCTGGGGGGCGAGATCCTATCGATCCGCGCGCTCGATGCATTCGACACGTTCTTTTCGGAACTTTACGATGCTTGCGAAGTCATGGGCATCCCGGCCGAAACCGCCATTTCAGAAGCTGGCATGGGCCAATATGAGATCAACCTTGTCCACGGCCCGGCGATGCACGCCGCTGACGACGCATGGCTCTTCAAGATCCTCACGCGAGGCCTTGCCCGCAAACACGGGTTCGCGGCAAGTTTCATGGCCAAGCCCTATACGGACTGGCCGGGCAACGGGATGCACATTCATTTCTCAGTGGTGGACAAGGACGGCAAAAACATCTTCGACAATGGCGGTGAACGCGGCACAGACGAGTTGCTCTACGCGGTCGGCGGCTGCCTTCAGGCAATGAAAGATCAAACCCTTATCTTCGCACCTCACGGCAACAGCTACGAACGTCTTGTCCCCGGCGCGCATGCTCCGACCGGCATTGGCTGGGCCTACGAAAACCGCACCGCCGCCATCCGCATTCCTGCAGGTCCGTCCGCCGCACGCCGCATCGAACACCGCGTTGCAGGTGGTGATATCAACCCCTATCTCATGCTGGCGACCGTACTGGGGGCTGCCCTCCAAGGCATCGAAGACAAGGTCCTCCCGCCGCAAGCGATCAAAGGAAACGCCTATGCGCGCCAGCTTGAGACCCTGCCCTCGGACTGGGGAACGGCCATCGATTTGTTCGAGAAAAGCACGTTGATCCCGCGCATTCTGCCCAAGCAACTGATCCGCAATTTCGTAATGACCAAGCGGCAGGAGCTGAACTACTACGCAGAATTGTCGCCTGACGAGCGGATCGATCTTTATCTCGATACGGTTTAGGTTCTAGATCAAACCAAGCTGTGCATCCGTCGCGCGCGGACCATATTTATCGCGCGGTGGCATGGGGCGCGTCTGCCAACCCGGCTCGAACGCAAAGGTCGACACCGATCGACCTTCCGGCAACGCGCCGTTTCCTTTGCCCAAAGCATAGTCGTAATACAGCTTAACGATCTGATCGAAGGTAACTTGCTGCGCATGGGGGTCGCCCAGACACGCCGCGCGCCAGCGGCGTACGCGATCAAACTCACCGCCCTGCGGCAGCTCAAATCCCTCGTAATACTCAAGAAACCAAAAGCGCTGGAACATCGGCGTGAAAATCACCTCCGCCCAGCCAAAACGGTCGAAAAAGAACGTGTCACCCGGTGCATAGTTCACCAGAATATCATTCATCTCGCGATACAGCTTCAGATGTCTGTTGCGACAGTCATCCGTCTTATCGGTGTCCTGGTTCATCACCATCACATAGCCCGAGATCGTAAACGCTTCCTGCTTGGCGACCAGAAGGCTCTCCAACGCATGCTCATGCGGATCGCGGCGCACAACGCCGGGTTCGGGAAACATGTCTTCGATCATCCGCAATATGACCATGCTTTCCTTCACCGCCGTTTTGCCGGGTATCTCAATCACTGGCATCGCGGAAGTGCCCTTGGTCAACTCCAGCAGAAAATCCGGTCGCGGCTTGGTGATATCAATCACGTTATAGTCGACCTCGCCGGGCGCCCCTTTGAGAGACAACAAAATCTCAACGCGTTGGCAGAAAGGGCAGACGGGAATGTGGTGCAGGCGCATGGTCATCGGACCCCCTTTGACCTGAATATCAAAAATTTCAACACGAAAGGCAAAATCTGCCGGGCTTTTGTCGAAAATATACTAGCGCCCGTCCGTTTGGCCACCGATACACGACAGGCCATAGAAAGCTATCGTGCATGCGCCTCATAATTTCCTTCGCTGCCCTGTTTTTGTCCATAATCTTCCTGCAACTTGGATCGGGCGGCCTTGGCCCGCTTGATGCACTTTCAGGGATCGAACTAAATTTTACCACAGCCCAAATCGGCCTTTTAGGCTCGGCCCACTTCGTTGGCTTCTTCATCGGCTGCTGGTGGGCGCCGCGCCTGATGGGAAGCGTCGGCCATTCGCGGGCGTTCGCCGCCTTCACAGCCGTCGGCACCATCGGCATCCTCTCCCACATGATCATCATCGACGCCTACGCCTGGGCCTTAATGCGCATCATGTCAGGCCTTTGCGTCGCTGGCTGCTACACTGTCGTTGAGAGCTGGCTGCAAGCGAAGGTCTCGAATGAAAACCGGGGCCGGGCGATGGGCACCTACCGCGTCGTCGACATCGGCGGCTCGCTGGCCGCGCAGATGATGATCTCGGTCCTCGCGCCTGCCAGCTATGTCTCGTACAACATCCTCGCAATCATATGCTGCGCCGCCCTCATCCCGCTGGTCATGACGCGCGTCGCTGAACCGGCAATTCCACAAGCCCCACGCCTGCGACCGGGCCTGGCGTGGAAGCTTTCGCCTCTCGCTGCCGCAGCCGTGATCTCGGCGGGTGTCACGACCGCATCATTCCGCATGGTCGGCCCGATCTACGGCATCGAGGTCGGGCTCTCTATCGACCAGATCGCGCTGTTCCTCGCCGCCTTCGTCCTTGGCGGAGCGCTTAGTCAATATCCCGCCGGATGGCTCGCGGACAGATACGACCGCCGCTGGGTGCTGATCTGGCTATCGGTCGCTGCCCTTGTCTCCTGCGCAATCACTGTGGCCCTGTCGACTTCTGGTTCGACCGCAGTTCTCATCGCATCAGGCGTTTTCGGCTTCGCGACCTTCCCGATCTATTCTGTCGCCACCGCCCACGCGCATGACTTTGCAACGGACGAGCAACGCATTGAATTATCGGCGGCATTGATGTTCCTATATGCCGTCGGTGCCATTGCCTCGCCCTACATTGTATCGAAGCTGATCGAAGCCTACGGCCCTTCGGCGATGTTCGCCCTCGTGTCGATGGCGCATCTGATTCTCATCGTTTTCAGTTTGATCCGCATGCGCGTCCGCGAAACAACATCGCGCACAAACTACGTTTATGCACCGCGAACCTCCTTTCTTATCGGGCGTTTGTTGCGGAAATCACGCGAAAAAGGCTGAGACAACAATCGGTTGACGTCTCAGGACGGGTTTGCCTAGTATGTCATCGCTCACCTGGTTGGGGGACCGGCTGCCAATGTCATTGCCACGACTGACACTTCTGCCCATGGCAGAACGCAAACACGCGCCGCAACGCCTGCATCTGCAAGCGCGCGCCAAAGCAATTCCGCGGCCTGTCCAAACGGCCGAAGTGACGTCTATTTCGCGGATATCGCAAGGGGTGCGCTGGCGTACTGAAGCGATGCGCAGTTATGACCGCCCGGTGCTGATCTGGTTCACCCGCGGTCAGGGCCGCATCACCATTTCGGGCTGCTCGGGTGGATATGGGGCGCACAGCGCGGTCTTTCTGCCTGCGGGCACGATGCACGGGTTCACCGTCACGCCTGCTGTTCTTGGATCAGTCGTGCGCCTGTCTGCGCACGACTGGCCGGTTGAGCCTGTCCACCTCCGCCTGCGCGAAGTTCACCTGCACCGGGAATTGACCGGTATGATTGACGCCATCGAGCGCGAGCAGACAATCGACGCTGACGGCAAAACGCGCGCCATCGCCCATCACGAGGGGCTTTTGTCGATCTGGTTCGACCGCACCCAGGCTGCAACACCGATCACCGAACAAGCAAACGTGAAGAGCAGCACTGCGCTGCGGTTGACCGAGGCGTTTACCTCGCTTGTGGAGCGTGATTTCTGCCATCCTTTGGGCGTTCAGCATTATGCCGCTCAATTGGGGGTGACGCCCACGCATCTGACACGGGTCTGCCGGATCGCCTCGGGGCGGGCGGCGCTCGATATCTTGTCGGATCGCCGTCACTTTGAGGCATGCCGGCTTCTGAAAGACACCGATTTGGCGGTCTCAAGAATAGCCAGTCAAAGCGGATTCGCATCACCCGCATATTTCACGCGCGCTTTCCGCTCTAAGAGCGGTTTGAGTCCAACTGAGTTTCGTCATGCACGGTGACGCTGCGTCAGTCTGGCAGATTTGTAGCTGATGTCGCTTTCATTGACTAACCAGGTCGCAAACGCTACACAGCCCGACGATTCCGCACGTTGACGTGGTTACCAATACATAGCGAAGTCGCTATGTAAGATAAAACTGCGGCCATACCCGTGCGAGATGATCTGCTCCAATCGCAGATTGAGAATTGAAAATTAAGTCTGACAGGGAGAAAGACTTTATGAAACTTAATGAAAACACGTTGTCGCGTGTCCATCCTGCTGCGGAAATGCACGCAAAGGAATTTGCGGAAGGCAAGCTTAGCCGTCGTGAATTTCTGACCCGTGCCACAGCACTTGGTGTGGCAACGACGACCGCTTACGGCCTCATAGGCGCGGCTGCGCCCGCACGCGCCTCTGGCCATGCGAAGATGGGCGGCACGCTGCGCATACAGAGCTCCGTCAAGGCGATGAAGGAGCCGCGTTCCTACGATTGGGGCGAAATCGGCAATCAAAGCCGGGGCATTCTTGAGTATCTCGTCGAATACAATGCTGACGGAACGTTCCGGGGCATGCTTCTCGAAAGCTGGGAAGTGAACGCAGACGCCACGGAATACACTCTGAACGTCCGTCGGGGCATCAAGTGGAGCAACGGAACAGATTTCACCGCTGCCGATGTCGCACGCAATATCGAAGACTGGTGTGATGGTAGCGTTGAAACCAACTCGATGGCGTCACGCATGACCTCACTGATGGAAGACAACAAAGCGCGCCCAGGCGCAATCAACATAGTGGACGACCATACAGTCGTTCTCAAGCTGAGCGCGCCGGACATTGCTATCGTCGCAAACATCTCCGACTATCCTTCGGCCATAGCGCATGCTGATCACGATCACGAGGCGCCTTACGATACATGGATCGGAACCGGCCCCTTCAAAGGTGTTGTGCTTGAGGTTGGTGTTAGATGCGTGATGGAACGCTCAGATCAGCCATGGTGGGGCACCGAAGTATATGGTGGACCCTATCTCGACCGCATCGAGATAATCGACTACGGCAACGATCCGGCAGCCTGGGCTGCGGCGGCCGATTCAGAAGAGGTCGACCTGTTCTACGAGACGGTTGGCGAATTCATCGACATTATGACATCCATCGGTTGGATACAGACAGAAACGGTGACAGCCGCGACGATCGTGTTTCGTTCGAACCAGGCTGCCGAAGTCGATGGTTTGGTACCTTACGCCGACAGCAGGGTCCGTCGCGCGCTTGCCATGGCGGTCGACAACGAAATCTGCCTTGAACTCGGGTATTCCGGCCGCGGCGTCGTCGCAGAAAACCACCATGTCTGCCCGATCCACCCCGCCTATGCGGAACTTCCCAAGCAGGCGCATGATCCCGCAGGTGCAAAGGCCCTGATGGACGAAGCCGGTCTTGCGGACTTCGAACATGAGTTGATCACTTTGGATGACGATTTCGAACGCAACACTGGTGACGCAGTTGCAGCGCAACTTCGCGATGCGGGGATTTCCATCAAGCGCACTGTGCTTCCTGGCGCGACGTTCTGGAATGACTGGACCAAGTATCCCTTCTCGGCCACGACTTGGAACCACCGGCCGCTGGAGGTGCAAATCCTGGCGCTGGCATACCGAACAGGCGAAGCATGGAACGAAAGCGCGTTCTCGAACGCCGAGTTTGACCAGCTTATCGGCGACGCCCTAGCGATCGCAGATTCTGACAAGCGCCGCGAAGTGATAGCAAAAATTGAAAAGATCATGCAGGACGAGGGTGTCATCATCCAGCCCTATTGGCGATCGCTCTATAACCACCACAGGGGCGACGTGGTTGGGGCCGAAAAGCATCCCGCGCATGAATTCCACTTCTACAAATTCGGTTTCGCAGCATAGCGAAAGCTAATTCGCAGCATAGCGAAAGCTAAGAAGGGGCCGCAGACACTGGCGGCCCCTTTCTTCTGAATCCGCCAACCCTGCGCACTTTCGCCAAAACGAAACTGATAGCTGGCCCGCGGACGTTACCGAGGAGATAATCAATGGGCCTATTCATTTTGCGGCGACTGGGCGTCATGCTTCTGACCGCGCTGTGCCTGACGTTCATCGTGTTCGTGTTGACCAATCTGCAGCCGAACCTCGAAAAAGTCGCGAAGTCGGAAGGCAACGTCCGGATGACGGACGCTCAGGTCACGCAATGGCTTGATAATAACGGTTTCGGTGGGAACTCCCTTTTTCGGTATGCCGAATGGCTTGGTGTGGCCCCGGGATGGACCAAGACAGGCGATGACGGCGAACTCCGCGGGCGTTGCATCAATTCACGAAATGAAGGGACGCCGCCACGTTTCTGCGGCATCCTTCAGGGCGACTGGGGCGAAAGTACGGTCTTCAAAGCGGACGTCGGAGACATCGTCTCGACCCGGCTTGGCCTCACGGGATGGCTGATGCTGTTCGTGATGTTGCTCATGATACCTTCCGCCCTGATCGTCGGGGTGCTTGCGGGCATGCGCGAGGGCTCAAAGCTTGACCGATCGCTGTCCACCTTCTCGATCGCCTCAACCGCAACGCCGGAATACGTCTCGGGCGTAATCTTCATCACATTGTTTGCGTCGTCCGCAGGAGTGAAATGGTTCAAGGGCACCGCCACATCGGCAGCCGATGACATCACCTTCGAGAACTTCTTCCTGCCCGTCTTGACCATTTCCCTATACGGCATGGGCTACATCGCTCGTATGACCCGCGCGTCGATGACCGAAGTCATGGCTGCGCAATACGTCCGCACTGCGCGCCTTAAGGGCGTCAGCTTCCCTAATATCGTTCTGAAGCATGCGCTCAGAAACGCTCTGATAGCGCCCTTCACGGTGATCATGCTTCAGTTCCCATGGCTGTTGAACGGCGTCGTCATTGTCGAGTCGCTCTTTAACTATAAGGGTTTTGGCTGGACGCTCGTGCAAGCCGCAGGCAACAACGACATTGAGCTGCTGCTCGCCTGTTCCGTTGTTGCTGTCTTCGTTGTTCTGATCACGCAGCTAATATCTGACATCGGCTACGTCTTTTTGAACCCACGCATTCGTATCGCATAAGGAGGGACAGAGTTATGGAACAATTAACCTGGACCGGAAGCTTCTCCGTCCTGAACCCGATCTTCCTCGCCGCTTTGGCTGTTTTTGCGGTCTCAGTCGTCGCACAGATCATGCTAAGCTTCATCTCACCTGCAGTTGAAATGCAGGACGGCGCATTGGCAGCAAAGAAAAGCCCGGGCGATCTTGCCGTCTCGGCGACGCGTTATTGTTTCTTCGCCCTGATCGCGCTGATCCTGGTTTATCTAGTCGGTGGCATCATTGTGCCGGGCATCGAAAACAAGGGCATCGTCGGAGGCATATCGACCCGCTTCCTGCCGGTCTGGATCGCCCTTGCGGTTAGCTTCGCATTGTCGATCACCTTCAAGCGTAGCCTTGGTCTTTACGGCAAACTGTTTGACAGCCTTATAGGGATGATCGGCTTTGCCATCGTGATGTTCTGGGTCTTTACCGGCGTGTTCAGCACGATGGACCTGATCGTCACCCATGACCCGCTTGGGCAAGTTTCGGGCATGAAGAATAAATCCCCAGGCGAACCGCTCGCTGGGGCGGAAGTTGGCGACTATGCCTTCTATCTGCTCGGCGGCGACAACCTGGCCCGCGACGTCTTCAGCCGTATGGTGTCAGGCTCGTGGGTGGTGATCCAGATCGCACCGATGGCGACATTGTTCGCCTTCATGGTTGGGATCACGCTGGGCCTGCCTGCTGCTTACTACGGTGGCAAGCTGGATACGTTCCTCAGCTTCCTCGCGAACCTCATCCTCGCCTTCCCGGTCATCTTGTTGTTCTACCTTCTCGTCACACCCGAGATTGTCGCGACAGGCCTGCCAAGTTATATGGCCGCGGTTTTGTTCCTGTTCCCGATCATCTTCCTGGTCGTTCTGTTCAACTCGCGGTTCTACACGCAGCCGAACAAGCAGAAGATCTATGTGGGCGGCACGCTGGTGGTGGGGCTTCTTTTATACTTCTCGTTGATCAGTCAGGATCGCACTCCGTTGAACTTCTTACCGGATGCCATCGACCTGTTCGACATCCCGGGCGGCGTTCTGGTGGTGTTTGTGTCAGTGGTCTTCGTCAACTCGCCCACCGTCTACCGGATTGTCCGTGGCATCGCGCTTGATATCAAAACGCGCGACTACGTGGCTGCAGGTCAGACACGCGGTGAAGGGGCTTGGTACATCATGCTTTGGGAAATCTTGCCCAACGCACGGGGGCCGTTGATCGTCGATTTCTGCCTTCGGATTGGTTACACCACCATCCTCTTGGGCACCTTGGGTTTCTTCGGCCTTGGACTGCCACCTGAAAGCCCGGACTGGGGATCGACCATCAACGATGGTCGCCGTCTGTTGTCGATCTATCCGCACCCAGCCCTCGCGCCGGCGGTGGCCCTGATGAGCCTCGTTCTCGGAT
>NZ_CALJXO010000226.1:0-16874 GCF_937988555.1 uncultured Boseongicola sp.
ACAACGCTTTCTCCGCTCGCCCCATCGGGCAAACGCGCACCAGTGAAACGGTCGATCTTTATAAACCGCCCGCCCGCCGGAACCGCAAACCGCCCGGCCCCGTATTTCTTAAGCGCCGTTGTCATGAAAGACTGAAAAACCGGACCACACATGCCGCCGCCAGATGCGCCAGACCCTAAAGGCTTCGGCAGATCGTAACCAATGTAACAGCCCGCCGCGATGTTAGAAGTGAACCCGACAAACCAGACATCGCGCGCATCGTTGGTCGTACCAGTCTTTCCCGCAGTCGGCACACCAAGATTAACCGTTCCCGACGCCGTCCCACGCTCGACAACGCCGCGCATCATCGAAGTCAGCTGATATGCCGTCACCGGGTCAATCACTTGCCAGCGATCTGTCTCGATCCGTGGCAATTCACCGACCGGAAGATCGTATTGGGAACATTCGTCGCACACACGGTCATCGTGCCGGTACACAGTTGTTCCCCACCGGTCCTGTACGCGATCGACCAGCGTCGGCTCGACGCGCTCACCGCCGTTGGCAAACATCGAATAGGCCGAGACCATCTTAAAAAGCGTCGTTTCCTGGCTGCCCAGAGAGTTGGCCAGAAACGGCTGCATCTTGTCATAGACCCCAAAGCGCTCGGCGTAGGCGGCCACTGTGCGCATGCCGACTTCTTCAGCCAATCGCACCGTCATAAGATTTCGCGACCGTTCGATCCCGATCCGCAAAGGGGTCGGCCCGTAAAACTGGTTCGAAGCGTTTCTCGGCCGCCAGACACGGCCTCCTCCCACATCCACCTCAATAGGCGCATCAATCAGGATCGTCGCGGGAGTAAAGCCACTGTCCAGGGCCGCCGCGTAAACAAACGGCTTAAACGAAGACCCCGGCTGCCGCGTCGCTTGTGTCGCGCGGTTGAACACCGAATGCTGATAGGAAAATCCGCCCTGCATCGCGATCACACGACCATTGTTCACGTCCATCGCCATGAACCCACCCTGAACACCGGGGATCTGACGCAGTGAGAAAACCGGGTCTTCCTCAGAGCCACCGTCGTGTCGCACATGAATTACGTCACCGACGCTTAAAATATCGCTCGGGTTTGACGCCCCCCGGATCCAGTTCAAATCGCCGGGCTTGATGAAATGTCCGTCAACGCCGTTGTCCCACCCGTCGACGCCGATGCGCGCAACAGTATCGCGCAATTCCAAAACAACGGCCGGATACCAGCCCGCAATATCGCGCGGCACAACGGTTTCGCCCAAAGCCTGACGCCAGGCAGCCCGACCGTCTTCCCCAAGACCGCTTAACGCTGCAGGATTGATCTCAGCCGCTGCGCCGCGCCACTCGCCTTGCGCGCGGTCATACTTTTCCAAAGCTTCGCGAAGGGCCGCCGCTGCAGCGTCCTGCATCTCGGGATCAACGGTTGCACGCACCGTAAGACCCGCAGATTTAAACCCTGCATCCCCAAAGTCACGGCTCAACTGACGGCGTATTTCATCAGTAAAGTAGTCGCGCGGCGGAAGCTTCTTGCGAAAGCCTTCATAGTCCCCGTTTTGCACCGTTAGCAAAGGCGCTGCCCTCGCCGTGACAAATTCGGCCTCGCTTAGATAGCCATTCTGGTACATCTCGCGCAGAACAAAGTTGCGCCTCTCGGTCGCACGCAGAACTTCCAGCACCGGATGGTAATCGTAAGGCGCCTTCGGCAAAGCCGCGAGATAGGCGGCGTCCTGTGGCTCCAAATCGGCAAGCGTCTTGTTGAAATAGGTCTGCGAGGCCGCCGCCACACCGAACGAGCGGAATCCAAGATCAATTTCATTGAGATAAATTTCCAGAATCTTGTCCCGATCAAGCGAATTGACCATCCGGTTCGCCAGAATGATCTCTTTCAGCTTCCGGTCTACGGTGCGCTCACCGCTTAAAAACGAGATCTTCGCAACCTGCTGGGGGATCGTCGACGCGCCCCGCACGGACTGACCCCGGCTTTCAACTGCCACATAAGCCGCCGCCGCAATTCCGCGTAAATCAAAGCCAGCATGCAGGTAGAAGTTCTTGTCTTCCGCCGAGATAAACGCGTGCTTGACCAGATCGGGAATTTCCTCCGCAGCCGCATATATCCGCCGTTCCTCGGCAAATTCATCAATGATCCGGCCTTCAGTCGAATAAATCCGGCTAATGGTTGGCGGCAGATAATTGGCAAGGCTCTCGTGGTCGGGCAAATCCCGCCCATACACCCAGAACACAGCCCCCACGGTTAACGCGGTCATCACAAGGCCAAGCGTTATCATGCTGAAAATCGCGCCAAAAAATGAAAAAACGAACCGGATCACTCAACCAACCTCTTCGATAAGTCCCTCATATACCGCCCTGTCTCGCCAGCGTCAAAAGGGCGCTTGCGTCGCATCGGCCAGTTGACGCCAAAAAATCGCAAATGTTTTGTCACCTCTTGTGCAGCAGTTGCGAACACGTCATCTGGCGCACATGAAACCCGAAGATATCCTGCCCACCTATAACGAAGTTGCCGAGACCTGGGACCTTCAACGCAATCAGGCACTTTTCGAGCGTAAGTGGCTGGATCGCATGCTGAATTACGCTCCCGGCAAAAACGTTCTGGACCTTGGCTGTGGCGCCGGACGTCCTATTGCAAGCTATCTTCTGGACCGTCGCGCAACCTTAACTGGACTAGACGGCGCGCCGGCGATGATTGCTCTTTTTCAGACAAATCTACCCCAAGCACGCGGCATCCTTGCCGATATGCGCGGTGTCGATCTTGGCGAAACATTCGACGCCATTCTTGCCTGGAATTCGTTTTTCCATCTCTCGCCGGACGATCAACGCGCCATGTTCGAGGTGTTTGCGCGCCATTCAGCTCCGGGAGCCGCCTTGATGTTCACATCAGGCCCCGAGGAAGGCGAAGAAATCGGAGAGGTGGCGGGTCACAGCCTCTATCACTCCTCGCTGTCCCCCGACGAATACGAAGGCTTGCTCAACGCCTACGGCTTCAAGGTCAAACATTTCCGCCCCGAGGACCCCGAATGTGCGGGTCACACTATTTGGCTTGCGCAGTTCACTTCCTAAAGCCCTGGCGCATCAGAAAATCCTCGTCGGCCCATTGCAACAGCGCATCGCGAACTGCCTCGCTTGCCCGTGCGCTCCATTCTTCCGACATGAGACGCTCGCGATCCCGATCGCTTGACAAGAACCCAAGCTCGACCAGAACAGATGGCACTTCTGCCGCCTTCAAAACTGTAAAACTTCCGCGGCGATGCGGATTGGAGTTCAGCGCCAGCTCATAGCTGCGAAACCCAGACACAATCGTCTCCGCCAAGGCTTCGGATCGCGGCATCGTCTCGCGCCGTGCCAAGTCCAAAAGCACAAATGCAATCTCGTCCTCGGTTCCCGCAAGGTCGACGCCCGCCAGGATATCATTCTGCGCATGGCGCTCGGCCAATCGTAAAGCCACTGCGTCCGTGAGGTTATCGGTCAGCGTGTAAACCGTCATGCCAGAAGCCACGCCATCATCTTCGGCCAGCGAATCTGCATGCAGTGACAGGAACACACCCACCCCCGCCGCCCGCGCCAGAGTCATGCGCGCCTCCAGCGGCACAAAAACATCAGCCTCCCGCGTCATCACCACTTCAAACCGTCCCGTGCGGAGCAGGACTTCTTTCAACTTACGCGCAAACGCCAGCATCAGTTCCGCCTCGCGCAAATCGCCGTCCTCGGCGCCGGGATCAATGCCCCCATGCCCCGGATCACGCGCCACCCGCAGGCGCCCGGACGCGGGCGGGGGCGCGGCCACCACAGGAGAAACTTCCACCGGGTCAATTCCGGCATTGTCGCGAAAATCATCTGCCGTCGTCGGTATCAATTGCATGGTCAGCAAAGCCGACCCGTCATCCGCAACCCGCATTTCAGCCGAGTCCACCGCCAAAGGCTCGCGCAAGACGACGACAAGCCGTGACCATCCCGGCCGATACGCCCCCGTGTTGACCTCCAAAACGCTACCAGAGTCGACCTCAAGCGCCGCATCCCAAACCAATTCTGCAAAATCCACGATCAAGCGCGGTGGCCCATCAAGCGTATGAACGCGCCATGGCACTGGTTGAGACATCTCTACATTTAACTCGACACGACCACCACTATCCGAAATAGCCGCGCCACCGCCAGCAAGACGCGCCAAGCCGGCGCCCGGCGCCTCGGCCAAGGCGCTGTGCGAAAGAAACACAAGGATCAGGGCACAAACGGCGCTGTAAAAAAAAGGATACTTGCTCATTGCCTCAGACTTTTCGAGTTTTCTCGTTATTGTGCTCAGACTAGCCTATCGGCGACTTCCCGCCAAAGGCTTTTCAGCGAATATGGCCCGCCGCCCGCATATATGTCTCCAGACGCGCCAAGCCTTCTTCGATATCTGCCGTAGCCCGCGCATAGGAAAACCGCAGCGTGCCCGTGCCACGCGCTTTGTCGAAATCAAGCCCCGGCGTCACCGACACCCCAGCTTTGTCTAGAATATCGCGCGCAAGAATATGTGCATCTTCGGTGATCCCGCTGACATCGGCATAGACATAAAACGCCCCGTCCGGCGGAGCGATCCGCTCAAACCCCGCCCGTGGCAGGCCCGCAAGCATCAGCGAACGGTTCGCCGCATAGACGCCAAGGTTCGCTTCCAGCTCGGCCCCGCATTCCATTGCCGCCAAAGCCGCAATCTGTGACGCATGTGGCGGACAAATAAACATGTTCTGCGCCAGCCGCTCAACCGTCCGCACATGCCCCTTCGGCACGACCATCCAGCCGATCCGCCACCCCGTCATGGAGTAATACTTGGAAAACGAATTGATCACATATGCGTCGTCGGTGATCTCCAAAGCCGAAACCGCTTTGCGCTCATATTCAATGCCGTGGTAAATCTCGTCCGAAACAAAAGCCGCGTTGCGGGCCTGGCACGCCTCAATTAACGCCGTCAAAGCCGTTCTATCCAGCATCGTCCCCGAAGGATTGGCCGGCGACGCCACAATCAATCCGGCAATATCATGTGGCAAATCGCCCGCCACCGGTTGATAGCGATCCTCAACGCGCGTTTCGATATCCACCGGTTCAAGGCTTAACGCCCGCAAAATCTGTCGATAAGACGGATAGCCCGGTGCGCCCAAAGCCACGCGATCCCCTGCATCAAACAACGCCGTAAACGCCAGCAAAAAGCCCGCCGACGACCCCGAAGTCACAACCACGCGCGCCGGATCAAGGTCGATGTCATGCCGTTCGTCATACAGCCTGGCAATCCGCGCGCGAAGGGATGGCAACCCAAGCGCTACTGTATAGCCAAGCGCGCTCTTCTCCATCGCCGCCACCAGTGCAGCACGCGCACCTGAAGGGGCGCCGGTCCCCGGCTGCCCCACTTCCATATGGATAATATGCCGCCCCGAAGCTTCCGCCCGCGCTGCGGCCTCCATCACATCCATGACGATGAACGGGTCTACATTCGATCGACGTGACAGGCGCATCGGGACCATTCCTTCAAAGGCAAACGGATCTCTTGCCTGCCGCGTCGAACACGTGGCGTCAATGCCCCGTGCGACAACAAATCTTAGTGAAGTCCTTGCCACGCATAAGCTTCGCATGTTCTTGTGCTTGGACAGTTTTTTCCGAGGAGTCGCCGATGTTTCGTTCAATCTTGATGACAAGTGCTCTGTGCCTTGCCACCGCGTTTCCAGCCGCCGCCACCGACATCGATGCGATGACAGACGGCGAGCGTGACGCCTTTCGGTCCGAAGTGCGCGCCTATCTTCTCGAAAATCCCGAAGTCCTGATGGAAGCCATCGCGATCCTTGAAGAACGCCGGACGCAAGACGCGTCACAAGCCGAAGTTGCCATGCTTGAGCAATACAGCGAAGAAATTTTCAACGACGGTTACAGCTACGTTGGTGGCAATCCCGATGGCGACGTTACCGTGGTCGAATTTCTCGACTACCAGTGCGGCTTTTGCAAACGCGCGTTTCCAGCCGTCGAAGAGCTGATCGACAGCGACGGCAATATCCGCTTCATCGTCAAGGAATTCCCGATCCTTGGGGATGCGTCAGTGCTAGCGTCGCGCTACGCTCTCGCAGTTAAATCGCTTTATGGCGATGACGCTTATAAGACCATGCACGACGAAATGATGTTGTTGCGCGGCGACCTAACCCCGCAGACTCTGGTGCGTCTTTCCGGTGATTTTGACTTCGACCATGACGATATTCGCACAGAAATGGACAGCGAAGAGATCACCCGTATCATCGCGGCCAACCGCGATCTGGCAGCGCGCCTTCAAATCCAGGGCACGCCCAGCTTCATCATGGGCGACACGTTCGTGCGCGGGTTCCTTGAATTGGACCAAATGCGCCGGGTGGTTTCCACCGAACGACAAAATCGGGGCTGACGGCACCCACAGATTTCCCAACGCTGGCCTTGCTAACTATCGAACGATAGCTGCCCAGTTTAGGACAAAGTCACTCGCCTGCGAAGCATAGTGCGCTGACATTTCCTGCGCGCTACCCCGATAGGGATGGAGCGACGGACAGGATAAAACGAACACTTGCAGCCCTTGGTATTCTAACGCTCGCCGTCTGTGGCGAGCTTCCGCAAGATGGCAGATGGAATGCGCAGCTTTGCCGCCACCAGTCCCCCCTCGCAACGACAACGTCTAAAATGATCGCGAGGTCCCCAAGCTAGGTTTACGCCAGCCTGCACCGCGCGTTGCCAGCTGGCGTAAACCCAAAGCGTCAGTCGCTTGTCACAGTTTGGGGTTCAGACTACCCGCATTTCGCACGGCAACACTGTTCAATTCGAACGCAGCGGCTCAAAAGGCGTGATCTCCGTTTATAAACCCACATTCGGCGCAATCACCCCCGGCTCTACTGACGGCGGTTACATGGCCTATGTCGTGAATTCAGATCCTGGCCCGGCGGCACAGGCCTGGATTTCTGCGGTGCCTGAATAAGCTACTGCGATTTATATGCTGCGGTCAGCGAATGAGCCTCGGGCGGAACATCAGATGCCCCGCGATGCCGTAACCCATCGGTAAACTCGCACTTACTCCGCTGCCTCAACTGCTTCTGCAGATTCTACTGACTCGGCCGCGTCAATCGCGGCCGCCTTCTTTTCAACCTGCTCGACGATGTGTTCCACCATTTCCTCGTTGGACAGCTTGTGGCTTTGCTTACCCGCAAGGTAGACCATGCCCGAACCAGCCCCGCCGCCTGTAAAGCCGACATCCGTCATCAAAGCCTCGCCCGGCCCATTCACCACACAACCAATAATCGACAGGCTCATCGGTGTTTGGATGTGCTCAAGTCGCTTCTCCAGCGCCTCAACGGTTTTGATCACATCGAACCCTTGGCGGGCACAAGACGGGCATGAAATGATGTTCACCCCCCGATGCCGCAGACCAAGCGCTTTCAGGATCTCATAGCCAACCTTGACCTCTTCCACCGGATCAGCAGACAGGCTTACGCGGATCGTGTCGCCAATCCCCATCCACAAAAGATTACCAAGCCCGATAGACGATTTGATCGTCCCCGAAACAAGACCGCCCGCTTCGGTAATTCCAAGATGAATCGGCGCGTCGGTCGCATCCGCCAGTATCTGATAAGCGGCCGCCGCCAGAAACACGTCCGAGGCCTTGCAGCTGATCTTAAATTCGTGAAAGTCGTTATCTTCCAATATCTTGATATGGTCGAGACCGCTTTCCACCATCGCCTCCGGACAGGGCTCGGCGTATTTATCCAACAAATGCTTTTCCAGCGATCCCGCGTTGACGCCGATACGGATCGAACAACCATGATCTTTGGCCGCTTTGATCACTTCTTTGACACGCTCCTCGTTCCCGATATTGCCAGGATTGATCCGCAAACACGCAGCCCCCGCCTCGGCCGCTTCGATCGCGCGCTTATAGTGAAAGTGGATATCTGCCACGATCGGCACCGGACTTTCGCGCACAATCTCTTTCAAAGCAGCCGTAGACGCCGCGTCGGGCGTCGATACCCGCACGATATCGACCCCAGCATCGGTCGCGCGTTGGATTTGGCCAATAGTCGCCTTGACGTCTGTTGTGTCTGTATTGGTCATCGTCTGCACCGTGATCGGCGCTTCGCCCCCAACAGGAACATTACCCACATGAATTTGGCGGGATTTACGACGGTATATATTGCGCCATGGGCGGACGTGGTTCAGCGTCATCAGGCTGCCTTATGATAGATACGCGGTCCCTATGAATAGGCAAAGCGTGGCACGCTGGCAATCGTGCGATGTCAGTTGGATGCGGCCGCTTCGGCAACCGCCACAAAGCGCGCTAAATCAGAGTCGCGTTCAATATCAGCAACTTGATATGTCTCCAAGATCGCATCGCGTGCAAGTGACACGTTTTTAATCACCTCGGGACCAGCACCGGCGGGACCATAAGTCGCGCCGTTCACCTCAAAATACAGCGATCCCGCATTGCCCGCACGCAAGGTCGCAGGGGCCTCGGTCAATGGCAGATCAAACTGCTCGCCAGCATCAAGGATTTTCTCGAAAATAACTGTGCCGTTTGCACCCGTTACACGCACCCAGGACGGGCGAACTGCAAACAGCGCAAGCGTTGGCGAAGCCTCTTCGACCACCTGCACTGTCGGCAGCAAATTATCTGTTTCGAACCCCGCCGAAAGGTTTGCGGTAACCGGAATGGCACTACCAGGAACTGCAAACGGTAAGTTATCGGGGCGCGGAGGCTCCGCGGCGCTCAGTCGCGTATCACGCTCTGGCGCAAACGCACCAAAAGAATTGGGATCAATCGACGCTATAGGCCCGTCTCGCGCGACCATGACCGGTATATCCAGCGCAACGGGACGTGACACGCGATCAATACGGTCAACCCCGGGTACAAGCCCCGCCGTCACGTCAGCTCGAGGAATTTCGCCCTCAGGCGTAGCGACCGCCTGCGTCATCGGATCAAGCTCGGCCAGAACATTCGGCGTCTGCTCAACCGGCGCAAAGCGCACTTTCTGCACTTCTTGCAGCACAGACCAGCCGCCATATCCAATACCTGCAATCAGCACCATCAACACCATGACCGAGCCAATGGCACGTGGTTCGATACCGGCAAAAACAGCTTCGCCTTTCGGCATATAACTTACACTGGGTTCGATAAACGGATCGCGCAGATGGGCGGGCTTTTTCTCGCCATTGGCATTGCGGGCTTTCGAGGACCCCTTGGAAGACCGGCGAACGGACGCATCAGCAGACATTCCGTGCGCAACCGAGAAATTGCCCTCCTCGCAGAACGTCTTGAACGCCCACTCCGGATCAAGTCCAAGGTAGCGCGCGTAAGATCGCACATAACCGGCAATAAATCCGGGCGTCTCAAACGCTGAAGCGTCGGTATTTTCAATAGCTGCAATATAATTGGCCTTGATTTTCAATTCGCGCTGAACATCAAGAAGAGACTTACCCAGCGTAGCACGCTCGCCTCGCATAGTATCACCGAGCAGCAAATCAAAATCGTCGAAGCCTTTCAGCCTCGCCGGTTCATTTTCGTCTGACGCCTCAGGACGCCTGCTCATGTGTCCTGCCCCATTTAAACTCACCGTTGTCCCTACCCGCAACCGGCAGAATCGGTCACGAGGATAATCCTCTAACCACTAACACAGCACTTGCGTGCGGTCACTTGTGGATAAGTCCTAAGCGGAGAGTTCGGCGCGATTGAGCGCACAATGCGACCAAAGTTCGTCCATGGCACTGACCAATGCATCCATTTCACGCGGTCCGTGCACCGGCGACGGCGTGAACCTCAGACGCTCCGTGCCGCGCGGAACCGTGGGATAATTGATCGGCTGAACGTAGATACCAAAGCTATCAAGCAGCATATCGCTTAAGACTTTCGTATGCACCGGATCGCCGACAATCACCGGGATGATATGGCTGCCGTGATCAATGATCGGCAGTCCCAGCCCCTTCAGACGCAGCTTCAGAATGCTGGCTTGTGTCTGGTGTTCTTCACGGCGGGTACGATCTGTTTTCAACACCCGGATACTGGCCGCCGCACCCGCGGCAACCGCCGGTGGAAGCGACGTCGTAAAGATGAATCCCGGCGCATAAGACCTTACTGCATCACACATTTTTGCGCTTGATGCGATGTAACCACCGTGCACCCCAAAGGCCTTCCCAAGGGTTCCGTTGATGATGTCGACACGATGCATAAGACCATCACGCTCAGCCACACCGGCGCCGCGCGGGCCATACATGCCAACAGCATGAACCTCGTCGATGTAGGTCAACGCGCTGAACTCATCGGCCAGATCGCAAAGCGCCTCAATGGGTCCGAAATCACCATCCATTGAATAAATCGATTCGAACGCGATCAGTTTCGGAGCGGCAGGATCATCCGCCTCTAGCAATTCACGCAGGTGTGCCACATCGTTGTGACGGAAGATGCGCTTCTCGCCACCGTTGCGCCGAATGCCCTCGATCATCGAGGCATGGTTGAACTCATCCGAATAAATGATCAGCCCCGGGAAAAGTTTTGGCAGTGTGGATAACGTGGCGTCATTCGCGATGTAAGCCGAGGTGAAAAGCAGTGCCGCCCCCTTGCCGTGAAGATCAGACAGTTCGGCCTCAAGCGCCTTATGATAGACAGTCGTCCCCGAAATATTACGTGTCCCACCGGACCCGGCCCCCGTAGCCTCAAGCGCCTTGTGCATTGCGGCCAGAACCTCAGGATGTTGGCCCATTCCAAGATAATCGTTACCGCACCAAACGGTTACGGGTTGCTTCGTGCCGTCCTCGCGCTCCCGCACGGCATGCGGAAATTGTCCTCGCGTGCGTTCAATATCGATAAAAGTCCGGTAACGGCCTTCTTGATGCAGTTTGTTCAGGGCAGCGTCTAGCTGAAGGTCATAATTCACGTTTGTCATCTCCGTAATCCGAATATGCCTAAATTATCCACCAGTCAGATGGCAAGGAACAAATTGACGCTATAACACAGATCAATTTCTAACGATTATCGCGCAATCGTCTGCGCCTTTTGCGTCCTGAGTGCAGGCCCCCAACGCCCCGCCCGGCGATGGGGCCATCGCCCAAGCCCCGGTCGAGCGTGATATTGCAAAAACCTTCGCTCCAGCCGCCGGTGTATAGCGGTCGAAAAAGCCCCGCGTCGCGTCAAGCGACAAGCTAAGCGAGCGTCGTTGATATTCCGGTGGTAAAATGCGTGCTGCGATCTGGCATGCTCCTGATGTTGCACGTTTCGCCGCTCCACACGCCGCAATTGCCGCCGTATCAGCGGCGTCGACGGTATGGAAATTGAACGCTCCCTGAAGCGCCTCGCTGACAAGTCCCTCGTCTGGCGCATAGGCAAGGGCCCCGTAAAACTTCGCCTTGGTCCCGGTTTGCTGCTCAATCAAGGGGATTAAAGCCTTGATCGTGGCGCGGTCTTTGTCGGACAGGCCACGTACCAGCTGCAACCCGATCCCGGACGTGTCAAACAACTCAGCCTGCGCAACCCTTCCGCTGACAGGCTCGGCCGCCGCCGCGTCAGACGTCCACCCAAGACAAACCACGCACAAAAGGACTAACCTCATCACATTCTCCTAATTCTTTGTCTGCGACCTTAGGGCCTTCTCCAGGTCCAGACCAGACTGGACGTCATACGCAGGCCTGATAACGTCCCGTCGAAATTAAAGTTCGGAGACGCATAAAATGAGCCTCGACACCATTCTTGCCCGCATCGACGATGACCTTCCGAACGCGCTCGAGCGCCTGATGACGCTGTTACGCATTCCGTCGATCTCAACCGATCCCGCTTACAAAAAGGACTGCCTCACGGCCGCCGAATGGGTCGTCGCCGACCTTTCTTCGCTTGGCGTGGACGCAGAAGTGCGCCCCACCACAGGCCATCCGATGGTTGTCGGCCATGTCGGCGAAGGCGCGCCGCACCTCTTGTTTTATGGACACTACGACGTGCAACCGGTCGACCCCCTAAATCTGTGGAACCGCGCGCCCTTCGATCCCGCTATCGAAGACACGCCGCACGGGAAAGTGATCCGTGGCCGTGGTGCAAACGACGACAAGGGCCAGTTCATGACCTTCGTCGAAGCCTGCCGCGCCTGGAAATCCGTCACAGGCGAATGGCCCTGCCGCGTGACTTTCTTCTTTGAAGGCGAAGAGGAATGCGGCTCGCCGTCTCTGGTGCCGTTCCTTGAAGAAAACGCTGAGGAATTGTCCGCCCCCGACATAGCCCTGATCAGCGACACCAGCCTGTTTGACCGCGACACGCCCGGCATCACGACCATGCTGCGTGGCCTTCTTGGCGAAGGACTGATCATCACAGGCCCCGACCGCGACCTTCACTCCGGCGCTTACGGTGGCGCGGCAATGAACCCGGCCCGCGTGTTGTCAAAAATTATCGCAAGCCTCCATGACGACACAGGTCGTGTCACTGTTCCCCGCTTTTATGACGGCGTCCCCGAGATCAACGCCGACATCCTGGCCCAATGGGAGGCCCTCGGTTTCGATGCGGCAGGCTTCCTTAGCGACGTCAAACTGTCCGAACCTGCGGGCGAACAGGGTCGCAGCGTGCTTGAGATGCTCTGGTCGCGCCCCACCTGCGAAGTTAACGGTCTGGAAAGCGGCTATACCGGCGACGGCTTCAAAACCGTCCTGCCATCGCTCGCCCGCGCCAAAATCAGCTTCCGCCTTGTCGGCACGCAAGACCCCGCGCAAATCCGCAAGGATTTCCGCGCGATGGTTCAGGCGCAACTGCCCGCCGACTGCTCGGTCGAATTTTTCGACCACGGCTGCTCTCCAGCCTCGGTGATGAAAACCGACAACCCTGCGTTCAGCAAAGCCCGCGAAGCGCTCTCGGAAGAGTTCGCAAAACCCGCTGCCTTCATCGGTAGCGGTGGCTCAATTCCAATTGCCGGGCATTTCCAGGACATTCTGGACCTCGACACAATGCTGATCGGCTTTGGCCTTGAAGACGATGGCCTCCATAGCCCGAACGAAAAATACGACGTGCGCAGCTTTCACAAAGGCATCCGCAGCTGGGCGCGCATCCTTGATAAACTGACGAGCTAACCCGAGCCAAGAAACCCGCGAAGCACGGCAATCGTCGCGGCGCCGGATTGATCAGGAAAGAAATGACCGCCAGGGATCGCCTCGGCGGTCATGTTTTTAAGCCACGCATCCCATGTGCCCGGTATATCAAACATCTGCGCCATAGCCCCGTCCGCCCCATAAAGCACAAGTGCTGGTCCCTCGAACCTCCGCCCCAAATCAGACGCGTCGTGATGCACATCCACCGCCAAAGTGGCCCGATAGTCATTGGTCATTCCGGCAATCGTCGCAGTGTCACGCCACGCCGCGCGATAGGCCTCTAAGGCCGCAAACTCTGAAAGCTGCGAACCGCCCCAGCCAAGCAAACACGTCTGATAGAAATGATCGGGGTCAGCCTCAATCATGCGCTCAGGAAAGGGCGCAGGCTGCGCAAGGTATGACCAATGGAAATAGGCCGCCGAAACCTTGGAAGACCAGTTGTCCAACAACGTATGCGTCGGAACGATATCCATGACCGTCAATGACCTAAGCCTGTCCGTCGCATCCAACGACATCCGATGCGCCACACGCGCACCACGGTCATGCCCCACCAGATGAAAGGTCTCATGACCAAGCGACGTCATCAACGCTAGCATATCGCCACCCATAGCACGGAAACTGTAGTTGGTAAGGTCCACCTTGGCCGCAGGCTTCGACGATGCGCCATAGCCGCGCAAATCAGCCGTCACCACGGTAAAGTCCCGCGCTAGCGTCGCGGCAATTGGGGCCCACATCGCCCGCGTTTGTGGAAACCCATGCAACAACAAGACCGCAGGTCCTGCCCCTGCCACGTCATATGCTATCTCGATCTCGCCATGCTGAAAAACTGCCATAGCGACAATCGTCGCCGCAGAAAGTCTCAAAGACAAGAGAAGAAAGTGGCGCGGTTGACGGGGCTCGAACCCGCGACCCCCGGCGTGACAGGCCGGTACTCTAACCAGCTGAGCTACAACCGCGCGATGAGGGTGATCTAAGCGAGCCAACCTGCCGCGTCAATCGCCAAAATCCGCGAATGCCCCACATAATTCGGACGGGCCGCCGGAGCGATCTTACTCTGCAATGTCCGAGATATGTTGGCGCGGTTGACGGGGCTCGAACCCGCGACCCCCGGCGTGACAGGCCGGTACTCTAACCAGCTGAGCTACAACCGCGTATCCTACCCGCGCGCTTCTATGGATCTGCGGTGATTGCGTCAAGCAGATTTGGGCCGCGACCGTCGCTTCACCTCAGTCAGCGCGCACTTGTGGGCCGATAAATGCGCCGATAGCGCGTCATAACGACGTGAAAACGGCGGTTGGTCTTCAATTCCTGCGGTTAATCCAGCCAGACCGGGAACTGCAACAGCCACCAGCTGAGGCTGGTGTGATCAAAAGGAACAGTTGAAACTGTTCTTTTCTAAGAGAACGCCTCCGGCGCATATTTGGATTTCCTTTCCGATTAGAAATCAGAGGGTTTAGACCAAAGAGTGGGTATTGAACAAAGCCTGTGCCGATCGCACAACGCTCTTTCACATATCAGCGGCTTCGCGCTTTTCCTGCTCAAGCTTTTCCATCAATGGACGGTAGTAGACATGAAGCCTGTCGCCCATGTCACCAAGCGCGCGCTTGTCCCAAAAGATCCAGCGCCCCTTGTCGGCCCGAACCGCATCCCCGTCCTTATATTCCATCAACCGCTCTGGCTTGATGTAGTCGCCCGGCAACGTCACCGCCGCCACGCCGTCGCGGCGCTTTTGCACCCAAGGCAAAGCCCCCTTCAAATAGACCAGCCACTTGCCCGTATGCATGTATTCATTAAGAAACTTCACCGCCAACGTGTTCGGCAACCGGTTGATATGCATCTGCGCAATCCAACTGATAAACCGCTCGTCCCCGATCATCGGACGGATCGAGTAATCGCCGAATTTCTCATAAAGGGCACGAAATTCGTCCGCAATATAAGTGCATTCCGCCGGGTGATAAACCACCATCGACGAGTTGCCGCGGGCGTAACGTTTCTTGTTTGTCAGCTTATAAACCAACCGCCCTGGCCAACCAAACGGCAGAACCACTGACTGCAACATCAAGATAGATTGGCGGTTCTTCATCAGCTTCAACGCTTTGCCAATATCCCCGAAAATCGCCGTGTCCAGATCAATGAAAATCGCTGGCAGATCGTCAGGAACAACATCCTTTGAAAACATCGACAACTTCGCGTGCAGCGCGCCGCTTAAAAAGCGCGGGTTCAGGAACCAGGGATCAAAGTCCACAATCTGAATATCAGGATGCATGCCCGTGCGCGGACGATCCGAAATCAGAATAAACCGCGGCTTGGACGCAGATGTGCGGATCACCGCTTCGACGGTGTGATTGATATAGGCCGAGGTATATTTATCACCCCAGCATACCAACACGCATTGCCACGTCGGCTCTTGCATCTCGCGGCCCGCCCTAATGATTTCTTCCATGGTGCGAAGGATAACATCCGCCCGGTGCAACGGCGAGTGTTTGGTGGGTGATGAGAGGCTCGAACTCCCGACATCTTCGGTGTAAACGAAGCGCTCTACCAACTGAGCTAATCACCCGTGCCGCGGTGCCTACATTCGACTTGAGAAAAACGCAAGACCCTCGGTTTCAAGTTATTCAAATCTCTTCTCGCTCGGTGCCCTGACCGACCCACCACTGCGTGCCAGGGCCAATGCTGCCCAAACGATCCGTACCATTATAAAGCTGACAACTGTCCAGCGACAAGCACCCAGAGCCGATGCAGCAGCCCATCTGATCCCTCAGGCGCGTCATCAATACATTCCTCTCATCAACCATCGCCTGGCACGCCGCCGCCGCCCGCGCCAATGTCTTGGCGCTCACGGCTTTTCCGCGCAGGAGACGATCCAGAACAACCTCTCACTCGGCCAAAGGCACGCCAACGCTCTGGGAAATCCGCGTGATCGCGATACGGCGCAACTCGCGCCGGTCATAGCGGCGATGGTTTGCGGACGTGCGCAAGCTTTCGATCAGCCCTTCGGTCTCATAATAGTGCAGCCTCGCCACAAAAATACCCGCCCGCTCTGCCATTTCTCAAACGCAGAAAGCCGAATGGCGCACATCCGCAAAACCAGGAGGTGATGGCATGGCTCACGATGATAGTCGGTTGAACAAGTCGCGCCAGAACCCGCCCGACACGCTCCCATAAAACCTCAAAACCTTCGCCACCCGGTGCCCGCCTATATATATCCGGCGAAGTCTCAACACCGTGATCCAGGCACCTGACAGCTATGTCGTCGCGCGGAAGTTCCGTCCAATCACCAATCTCGATCTCTCGCAAATCGTCGATCACTGTCGCAGTGATCCCCAATAGCTCCAGCGCAAGCTCGGCCCTCTGCCACGCCCGCCCCTGCGGGCTGACAGTTCCACGCTGACTTTCCGGCGAAATACCAAACGCGCCGAGACTTTCTCCAATCGCGACGGCTTGCATCAGCCATGTATTGGTCAGATCGGAATCCAACGCGCCCTGCCAACGGCCTTCGCGGTTCCACTCCGTACCGCCATGGCGCAGTACAAAGATATCAGGAAGGCTCATGGCGCCTCAACTAAAGTGAATAGGGATGATAAGAGATTTTAACTCCACGCATCTTCGATGTGAACAAGGCGCTTGACCGCCGAGCCAATCCCCCAGCGCGCATTTTCATATTTTTTTATCGATCACGCCGCACGTGACCTCATCGGCGATTTTTGGCCGACACATCGCACGTTTAGGCGTTAAAACCATAGATTTTATCGCATAATCGAGATCTGCAAATC
>NZ_CALJXO010000227.1:0-2793 GCF_937988555.1 uncultured Boseongicola sp.
CCGCCGATAACCACGACATTCGCCGGTCCAACGCCGGGAACGCCGCCCATCAAAACACCGCGTCCACCGTTCGCCTTTTGTAACGTCCATGCCCCAACCTGAGGCGCAAGCCGTCCGGCAACTTCTGACATGGGTGCCAGCAACGGCAATCCGCCACGCGCGTCGGTCACCGTCTCGTAGGCAATGCAGGTCGCGCCGCTGGCAATCAGGTCGCGGGTCTGGGCCGGATCAGGCGCAAGGTGCAGATAGGTGAACAAAACCTGACCCTCGCGCAGCATTGCGCGCTCGCCGGGCTGTGGTTCCTTGACCTTCACGATCATATCGGCGGTGGCAAAAATTTGCTCTGCTGTGTCCACGATCTCGGCGCCAACGGCGCGGTAATCGTCGTCGGTAAATCCGGCACCGCCGCCGCCACCAGCCTGCACGACCACTTCATGGCCATGTGCCACGGCCTCGCCAGCGGTCGACGGCGTCATGCCAACGCGAAATTCCTGTGGTTTGATCTCTTTTGGGCAACCGATTTTCATGATGTGTGTCCTTCTCCACTCACCCCTCATATGACGCATATTCACTGGAGAGAACGCGCCGATTTCTCTGGCTGTTTGCGGTAAAATCGGCAGAGTCTTCGATGTATATAGCAAATCACGATGGAATCATGCGCCATGATGGAAGTAGACGCGACAGATGCCCGTATCTTAACGGTCCTGCAAAGGAAGGGCCGCATTTCTAACGCCGACCTCTCCGACGAGGTCCATCTGTCCGCCTCGGCTTGTCACCGCCGGGTGCAACGGCTGGAAGAGGCCGGGATTATCCGGGACTACGTCGCCCTCCTTGATCCACGCAAACTTGGCCGTCCCACGGTGGTGTTCGTTGAAATCACGCTTTCGGGGCAGGCCGACGAAGTCCTCGACGCGTTTGAGCGCGAGGTACGCCTGGTTCCGGATGTACTTGAGTGCCACTTGATGGCCGGCAGCGCCGATTACCTGTTAAAAGTCGTGGCGCAAGACACTGAAGATTTCGCCCGCATCCACCGCCGTTACCTTGCCCGTCTTCCGGGAGTCGCTCAGATGCACTCGTCTTTCGCGCTTAGAACTGTGCGCCAGACAACCGCGCTTCCGGTCTAGGCCTCAAACCTCGATGATCTCGAAATCGTGGGTCACCGTGGCTGTCTTCTCAAGCATGCGCGTGGCCGAGCAATACTTGTCGACCGACAGATCAATTGCCCGCGCGACCTTCGCTTCCGACACATTCCGCCCCTTCACGACGAAATGCATGTGAATGCGGGTGAACACCCTCGGCACCTCACCGGCGCGATCCGCGTCCAGTTCCACAATCACATCGTCAATGTCCTGCCGCCCTTTCTCAAGGACTGACACCACATCAAATGCCGAACAGCCCCCGGCGCCGATCAGCACAAGCTCCATAGCACTTGGCCCCGGTTTCGGCCCATCGCCGGCACCCTGCCCAAAGGTCACGCGAAACCCGTCCTCGGTTTTGCCTTCAAAGGTGCGATTATCTGTCCAGGTGATAGTGGATTTCATAGGATTGGCCTCGGTGAGCTTTTCGAGAGGTATTTACGTTGCGACGGTGTTCGGGGCAAACCAAGAAATAGGGGATCGCCGGAGGGATCTCCGACCTTATGCCGCGCTTCGAATTTGACGTGCCGTGGCGGTGGGCCACGTCGCTTTTCAAGAACAGCGCCGGATTTGTACAAATGAAGCGTTGCAAGACTGCCCGAAGTCGCCTCAATTTTTTGGCCTTTGGTGTGATACCAATGGTGCATGTCATCATACATCTGTCGGATATCGCCGATGAACGAGTCCGGCTTTTGATACCCGCCTTCATGCGTGGACCAGCAGGTTGCGTGAAGATCGTCAATTGCATAGATGCCGCCGTCTTTCAGCAGCGGGAAAAGGACGTTCAGGGACGCCCGAATATTTTTCGAAACGAGGCTTCCATCGTCAAGCACAATGTCGATACCACCCATTTCCCCGACCACATCTTCGAGAAATTTGGGATCATCCCGCGACCCGATCCGGACCCGCCCGTCTAACCCGTTCATTGCGGCACAATTGGGATCAATATCGCCCCCAAAGATCACAGCCTCCGAGCCAAATTAGCGCCCCCAAAGCGACATCGGGCCTCCCGCAGAGACGTCAATTTCAAGAAGCCTGACCAGCCCGCACCGAAGCGGCGCAACATACCTCTCGTAGATAGGTAGGTAGATCGGTAGATAGTGATGCCATTTGTGGATGACCGGCCCCTCATGCGACCAGAATAATCCCTCAATGCCGGCCGGTCGCCTGCGCCGTCGGGCATGCCTTCTCTGTTGGCAAACCGTCCCATCCGTTTCTGGATTGCGGCGTTATCATCATTTCTGCTCGCCACGGCGCTGTTCTCCGATGTGCTGCCAGCTTGGGCAACACTGTTTGTCTTCATGTGGTGACCAGGCACTCGGCCCTGGCCGAAAGCGCGTCGACCCCGTCTTCAATTCTCTAAAATATCCGAGTGACCCTGTCCAGAAAGCGAGAACTGGTTTTCCAATCTCACCCCCTAAAAACAACAAACCCCCGAAGCAAAGCTGCGGGGGTCGTCATTGGCCGTTCCGAAGAACCGCCCAGTGCTAAACTGAAACGCTCAGACTATTCCCTCGCGCTGTGCCGCTTTACGGGCTAGCTTGCGGGCACGCCGGATGGCCTCGGCCTTCTGGCGCACGCGCTTTTCAGACGGTTTCTCGAAATGTTGCCGAAGCTTCATTTCACGGAAAACGCCCTCACGCTGCAGCTTTTTCTT
>NZ_CALJXO010000228.1:0-5284 GCF_937988555.1 uncultured Boseongicola sp.
CAAGTCCCTGTTCCATGCGGAACAGGATATCTAATAGGTGATAAGTGTCGCCTTCGTACGCCGAGATCAGCAGCGCGCCCGGCCGCAATCCTAGCCAAGAAACTCCTAAAAAGGTTACGATAAGAATTGAAAGTAATACGAGGGGATTTGGTCTACTCATTCCCCATCCTTTTTCCATTTTTTAGCCACATTAGCCGGTCATGTTCCGATCAGCAAAGGCTTCACATGGGTTATTGTTCAAATTTGGGCAACCGCGGGCCAAAGAGATTTTATATGAGGCATGGGTAACTCAGATGAATATGGAAACCTCGAACGTCATGGCGCCACCAGCGCCTCGGACGCTGGACGGCATGAAATTGCCGGCCGTCATGATGCGGGACATCGTTCTTAAAACAATGTTCCGAATGAACATCGATGCCGTGACAGAAATTGCGAAGGCCGTCTGCCTTCCGATCCCTGTTACTCAGGAAATTATCGACATGGCCCGTGAACAGCGCATGCTCGAAGCAACGGGTACGCTGCACGCCAACTCAGGCGGCGCAATGGGGTATCAACTCACTGACGTCGGCAAAGCCCGGGCGCTCGATGCCTTGGCCCAATCAGAATACTACGGCGCTATGCCGGTGCCCTTGGATGTCTACTCTGAACAGGTCAAACGCCAGTCGATCCGCAATATTCAGGTCACTCGGGACCAGTTGAACGGCGCCATGGGCCACTTGATCCTACCTGAAGAACTGCTCGACCACCTCGGTCCCGCAGTCAGCGCGGGTCGTTCGGTTTTGATGTATGGCCCTCCTGGAAACGGTAAGTCTTCGATCTCGAACGGCGTTCGCGACGCCTTGGGCGACAAAATCTACGTGCCGCGCGCTATCGAGTATTCGGGTCAGGTGATCACGGTGTATGATCCGATTGTCCACACCGCCGCGCAAGAACAGGTCGACGATCCAAACTCGCTCCGCCGGGCTTCCGGGCGTTATGACACGCGTTACGTGCTTTGTGACCGTCCTACGGTGATCACTGGTGGTGAGTTGTCGCTTTCGATGCTTGACCTTGTCTATAATCCCACCGCTCGTACCTATCAGGCACCGCTACAACTTAAATCTACCGGCGGCGTCTTTATCGTGGACGACCTTGGCCGTCAGGAAGAACCGCCGCAGGCACTGGTGAACCGCTGGATTGTTCCCTTGGAAGAGAACAAGGATATTCTTTCGCTTCAATCAGGCGAGAAGTTCGAGGTCCCCTTCGACACTCTTGTGATTTTCTCAACCAACTTCCACCCAAACGAAATCTTCGACAAAGCGGCCTTACGCCGGATCTTTTTCAAGATCAAAATCGATGGCCCCGATCAGGAAGACTACCTGAAAATCTTCGCCATGGTCGCGCGCAAGCGCAAGATGCCGCTGGACGAAGACACGCTGGTTTACCTGATCAAGCACAAATATCCGACGATCGACAATATCTATGCGAACTATCAGCCGATCTTCCTTGTGGATCAGATGATTGCTATCTGCGAATTTGAGGGCATCCCCTATCAGATGTCCCCCGAACTGATCGACCGCGCTTGGTCGAACATGTTCGTCAAAGAAGAAAAGATCATCCACTAACATCTCGGTCGCACGGGGCCTGATCCTGAGCGGCCAAACGGAGGGGCATTGTCCCCTCCCGACAACGTACCCAACATTTGCATTTGATAAACGCAAAGGCTTTCCCCGGACGCGGGTTCAGCCTATTTGCGATATATGCCCGCGCTTCCCAAGAAATTTGACGACTGGTTTGCTTCGCGTGGTTGGGCAATCCACCCACATCAGTCCGAAATGGTCTCGCGATCAGAGGCGTCTTCGCTTCTTTTGATCGCACCGACCGGCGGCGGCAAAACGCTTGCGGGGTTCCTGCCTACCCTCACAGAGCTGGCGGATGGCTTGCACAGCGGTTTGCACACAATCTACGTCTCACCTCTGAAAGCGCTGGCAGCCGACATTCGCAGAAACCTTGGCACGCCCATTGACGCAATGGGACTTCCGGTCCGCGTCGAAGATCGCACGGGCGACACCTCTGCGACGCGCAAAAGGCGCCAACGCGCGGATCCGCCGCATATCCTGCTGACCACGCCCGAAAGCCTTGCGTTGCTTCTCACCTACGAAGACGCCCCACGGATCTTCGCCGGTCTGTCTCGGGTGATCGTGGATGAAATTCACGCTCTTTCAGAAAATAAACGCGGCGATCAATTGATGCTCTGCCTTGCGGAGATGCAAGAGCTGGCACCTGGCATGCGTCGCGTGGGTCTTTCGGCAACGGTCGAAGACCCACGCGCTATTGCGCATTTTCTTGCGCGACATCCAGACCCCTGTCCAGTGCTATACGCCGACCCCGGTCCTGCGCCAGATATCTCGATGCTTGAAACTGAAGAGTTACCTCCGTGGTCTGGGGGCGGCGGAAAATATGCGATCCCTCGCGTGCTCGAGGAAATCAAAAACCACAAGACGACGTTGATCTTTCACAATACCCGCGCTCAGGCTGAAATATTTTTTCATGAGCTGTGGCTGGCAAACGACGACAGTTTGCCAATCGGCATCCATCACGGCAGCCTGTCACGCGAGCAACGCGAACGGGTGGAGGCCGCGATGGTCCGCGGAGATCTCCGCGCGATTGTCGCGACAGGCTCATTGGACCTTGGCATTGACTGGGGGGATGTCGATCTCGTCATTCAGATCGGCGCCCCGAAAAACGTGAAGCGTCTCGTGCAGCGGATTGGTCGCGCAAATCATACCTACAACGCGCCGTCAAAGGCGCTGGTGGTTCCCGCGAACCGATTTGAAGTTGTTGAGTGCGTTGCCGCACTTGAGGCCGTGCGCGAAGCGGACCTCGACGGCGAGCCTCGTGGTCGCGCACCACGCGATGTCTTGTGTCAACACATCTTAATCCGCGCTTGCCGAGGACCCTTCGATGCAGACGCGCTTTATCGCACATTTACCTCGACCGGCGCGTTTTCAGATCTGACACAAGACGCATTTGACCAATGCCTCGAGATGGTTGCGACAGGCGGCTATGCGCTTCGCGCTTACGACCGATGGCAACGCCTGAAGCAACGGGAAGACGGGCTTTGGCAATTGCGCGACCCGCGGGCAGCTCAACAAATCCGCATGAACTTGGGCACCATTCAGGACACTGATACGTTGAAAGTCCGGCTGAAAGGGCGCGGCGGCGGGCGCCCACTTGGGGAAATCGAGGAAGGTTTTGCCGCGACGTTGACGCCCGGCGACACGTTCCTGATCGGTGGCCGCGTGGTTCGGTACGAAGGATTGCGTGAACTGACAGTCGAGGTCTCCCGCAGAGCCAACAAGCCACCAAAAATCGCAACGTTTATGGGGACGAAATTCGCCACGTCCACCCAATTATCCGAGCGCATTCTCCGGACTTTCAAACAGGAAAGCTGGCCCGAACTTCCCAGCCATACATCTGAGTGGTTGAAGCTTCAGCGCAGGGTTTCGAAGCTGCCAAGTGCCGATCGACTGCTGATTGAAAGCTTCCCGCATGATGGGCGGCACCACACCTGCGTCTATGGCTTTGCAGGTCGTAACGCAATGCAAACACTGGGTTTATTAGTTACTGAACGCATGGAAAACGCAGGGCTTGATCCCTTGGGGTTTGTTGCCACTGACTATGCCGTTTTGATCTGGGGGCTCAATCAGGTGCCAGACCCGCACCCCCTTTTTAATGGCGAGAACTTGAGAGACGCCTTCGAAACCTGGTTGTCTGGCAACGCTGTCATGAAGCGTACTTTCCGCGCATCGGCGACTATTGCCGGGCTCTTGGAGCGCAATTGGGGACATCAACGCAGAAGCGGGCGACAGGCGAGTTTTTCGTCCGACATTCTCTATGATACTTTGACCAAATATGACCCTGATCACCTTATGCTGGACATCACACGCGACGAAGCGATGAGGGGGCTTGTGGATTTTGGGCGCATTGAAAACATGCTGGAACGCACCAACGGGCATATCGACCATCTTGTGCTTGATCGCGTCACACCACTGGCGGCGCCTTTGTTTCTTGAGGCCGGTCGCGTGCCCGTTTTTGGAGAAGGCAGGGCGCGACTGGCAGAGCAAGAAGCCGAGCGATTGATGCAGGCTGCGGGCCTAGATGACTTACCTCAAAAGGAGAAAACTGTGCGGCACAATCCATCCTAAGCCTCGCACACAGGACTCGTATCCAATTTAAGCGTCCCTGATTACGGTTAACGTTGGTTTATCTCTTGGCCGCATTACTTTGGCAGCCTCCGGCGTCTGCGCAGCGCTATCAAGAGGCTTGCAATCCAAACAATCACGAACCAAGAACGAAGCATGAACGCCACGATTTCATTCTGCGATGAACAAATATGTTTGCTTCCTACCGGGGCGCTCTATTGGCCTCGTGTGGAAATGCTGGTCATTTCAGACCTGCATCTTGGTAAATCTGAGCGGATTGCCCGGCAGGGAGGCACCCTTTTGCCGCCCTATGAGACCACGGAGACGTTGACGAAATTGTCCGACGCGATCGAGGCCACGGAAGCGAAAACTGTTCTTTGTCTTGGCGACAGTTTTGACGATCGCCTGGCAGCGGCAGCACTCGATGACGTCCATGTCTCTACGCTTCAAAGGCTGCAGGCGGGGCGGCGTTGGCTTTGGATCGAGGGAAACCACGATCCAGGACCTTTGGATCTTGCAGGCACACATCTAAGCGAGCATCGAGAAGGTCCTTTCGTCTTCCGCCACATTGCCGCGAGCCCTTGTGAAAGCGGTGAAATTTCGGGGCACTACCACCCAAAAGCGCGAATACGGCACGCGTCCGGTCGCTGCTTTCTGGTTGATCACGCTCGAATGATTCTACCCGCGTTTGGCGCCTATACCGGGGGCCTCAGCTGGACCACACCCGAGCTACGTAGACTTTTTGCGGCCAAGGCAACGGCGTATCTGACCGGAAGGCGCATACTTGCCGTTCCAGTGCCGCGCGCCGCGCGATCTGACGCTTAGTCGCCCGGCGCCTCAAAGCCTGCGCTTTTGTGACTGCCGTCGCAAAACGGTTTGTTCTTGGACTGGCCACACCGACACAAAAACGCACGGGTCCCGCGGTGCAGCCGGTGTCCGGTTCCCGAGGTGATTTCCAGGGCGCCGCGCGCTTCGATCGGGCCGTTTTCGTGTGCAACTATTTGCAGGGCCTCGCCTGCATCCTCACCCGGCGCATCTTTTCCAGTTGTCGCAGGTTCACCAGTCGCCTCAAATTTGGCGTCGACATGGGAATAGTCGCA
>NZ_CALJXO010000229.1:0-3606 GCF_937988555.1 uncultured Boseongicola sp.
AAGCACCTCGTCCAGTTCCCGAAACAACAGCAGACCACCGTCCGAACTGATCTTTGATCCATGAAATTCCAGCCGCACGCGACGGTCAAATCCAAGCCGAACATTTCCCGTTTCGCCTGCACCCTTTGGGTGATCCATGATCTGCCGCCTTCAACCCTATTAACATGCTGAAACATAACACATTAGTGGCTTCCAGAAGCGCGAAAACATCGGACTACTTGGGGATTGCGGGTTAAGGCACTATAGCGTCGCCACTGTTGTCATAGCGGCGATGTCTCAAGCTTACCCATGCTGAAGTCACCGCTTCAGTTCCCGATTGCACTCACCACACCATCTCTCTGTGTTGTCGAAGTGATCCCAGACTTAGGCCAGCACCACTGGCTGCTGACGACATATGAAACGGCTTTGCAATCTTGGTAGGCCAAACATTCGCGCTGGCACTGTTCGAAGGTTATACCCTTAATACCTCTCGTTGTGAGGTCGTTGCCGTCGATATCATAGCCGTCGTAGACCGACATCGAGCCAACAGGCGCGAGGCGGCTTGTTTGGCGCTCTACTTGATGAGTTGCACAGTTTTGAATTGTGTCTCTGAGTTTTGTATCTTTGATGTTTTGTTCAAATCCGTAAAATAAGTCACCCGACGGTACGGTGAGGCGTTGTTGCATGGATACCGGCGTTTCTGTTTGGCCGTATATTCCTTTGCCGACTGGAAGTACCCGATGCGGCATAAATTCAACTCTTCGCGTCGGCATAAGTTTGACAAGAAACGGTACAAGGTCACCAACTGGCGGGAGTACAATGAAAGCCTGCGTCAGCGTGGCGATGTGACAATTTGGTTGAGCCCTGAGGTTGAAGACGAATGGCTGGCGGATAAGCGCCAGACGCCAGGTGGCCAACGGGTGTATTCTGATCTGGCCATCTCGGTATGCCTGACGCTGGGTATGGTTTATAAGCAGCCGCTGCGCCAAACTGAAGGGCTGGTACGCGGCCTATTGCGGATTATGGGTCTGGATTTACCAGTACCGAGGGCGTCCACCTTTTTACGCCGTGGTTCTGGCTTGACCCGATCAATGAAATCCGAGGTCCAGAGATCCGGACCTATCGATTTGGTGGTGGACAGTACCGGTCTGAAGATATTTGGCGAAGGTGCCCTCTCGGCAGCATGCTGTGCATGCGCCTGCCGGGGAAGAAATGGCTGCACAACAAGCATGAAACAAAGGCCAAACGCAAGTCATGGCGCAAACTGCATTTGGGCGTGGACCTAACGACAGGTGATATCATCTGCTCGGATTTGACGCTGGACGACGTCGACGATCCCACGGCCTTGCCCGGACTTCTGGACCAGATTGAGGATCCGGTATCGCGTTTTCTGGCGGACGGAGCTTACGATGGCAAACCAACCAGCGACCTCCTCAAGGCTCGACTTGGTGATGCAGTCGAGATCATCATTCCACCTCCAAGAAATTCGGTCCTCACTCCGAATTCGCTTGCTGATCCATCGTCTCGAGATCGGCACATGGCCCAAATACGAACCCAAGGCCGTTTGGCCTGGCAAGCCAACAGCGGGTACAATCAACGAAGTCGCGCGGACGCGCAAATTGGGCGTTGGAAAGGAGTGATTGGGCCAAAGCTGAGATCGCGGACCCTCGAAAATCAGAGAACGGAGGCACGGATCGGCGTGCAGGTTCTCAACACAATGACCAAACTTGGCCGCCCCGAATTCGAGGCGGTCACGTGAGGCTATTTATGGGTAAGGGCGCGTTCCGACCTTCACCGGTTCCGTGCAACACGGCTATTGACAGGTCAGAAAGCCCAGACCCAGATTGGCTCCCGCTATTTCGCGGTGCCGGTGTGCGCGCAGATTGGCTCAAGCGTGGTCCAGATGTCATCAACGACCTGTCCGAGGCTCAAGCCTTCGATCTCAGTCGCCTCGGAATAGGCGAGCCACTGAGCGGATTTTGTTGCATCGGTGGCGAACTCTTGGGACAGGCCTGGCGGTCGCTCCTTCGGCACGCCCGTTTGACGCCGCTCAAAGGTCATTTCGATGCTGGTCCGCAAGTCGTCCAGAGTGAGTTCCACGGCCTTCGGTAGCGCCCAAAGGTCATAGTAATCCTTCATCCGACCATTGACGATACCGAGCGCAACGATCGCCTGGAACTTCTCCGCGATGACCGTCTCGGGGGAGTAGGCGCGAACCGACGCCGAGGGAAAGTCGAGCAGAGAGCCATAGTCGAGTGTGTAGTCTGGGTTTCCAAGCGCGTCTCCGAACCCGACATCAATTGTGATCGGGATTCTCGTCTTTTCGAGGTACGCGGTCGTCTTTAGGCGCATGCCGCCGTAGACCTGATCTTCCCTGATCGGAGCTACCGTTAGACTGGCGTCGTCGAAGACGAGGCCGTCGCCCGCATCGATCGCTAGGATCTCCGCGATGGTCTTCTTGAGGGTCGCCTCGTCCTCGGCCCCGAACGACAGGAAGTCGATGTCTCGGGTAAATCGGCCTTTGTCTTTCGTCCAAAGGGTCACGAGCATGCCGCCCTTCAACACGAAGCGATCACGGTGTGCCGACACCGATAGGCGGTAGATGAACCGCTCCAGTCCAAATGCGACCAACACTACGTCGAATGCCTGCCCCTCCGTGCGCGCGAGATTCAGCAGCTGCTGACGTACCGATGTGGCTATGTTTTTGGGTTTATCAGCCATTGGACGTCACGGCCTCGAGGTAGGGACGCATCTGGTTCCAGGCACTGTACTCTCGCGCAGCGTCGGCAATCGCTGACGGAGTTGCCTTGCGCTGCTCGACCGCGGCCTTGAGAGCCTCAATAGCAATCGATCGATCGACGAGGCGCTGGTTCCGGAACGCGTCTGCAAGCGTCTTCGGTATCGTGTACATCTTGATCGTCGTCCCACCCAGGCGGTGCTCCTCGACGCCGCTGGAGAAATACGGTTCGCGGAACCGGACGGCTCGGATCTTTGGATATGTGATTTTTGGCTCCCAGCCTTTTGCACCAATCGCAATCCAGACACGACGCGGCAGTTGATCAGTGAGGCCGTGGAAAGCCAGGGCCGACGTCAGGCAGATGACGGCCTTTGGTGCCCGCTTGGCGACTTCGATCAGGGTCTCATGCGTATTGGGCGCGCTGTCGGGCAGACCGTAAAGCCCTCGGCCTAGCCGAAGGACTTCACCCGACTGCACCGAGCGCGAGATCGCTGCCGCTGTGACACCAATATCCTCGAGATCCCTTGCGCGTGCTGGCGCATAGGATTTCAGGTATTCAAGGAGGCGCTGCCTCTGGGTCAGATCGCGTGGCATTGATAGTAAAGCTCAGACAGTTTCGCATTTGGTCCGAGGTTTTATAACATATCTTAGTTGTCGCTGCCAAGACCGTCTCTCTCTTCGCCCAAGGAGCCACCATTCTGCAAGGAGGGCGGAAAGCAGACCTTCGCTGCACCGGCAAACTGAATTGGACAACTTGAAGAAAGCGGACGGTCGGGGCTACGACCCAGTTTCTCCGATTTGCAAACGCAGCGAAAGTCGGCAGTGAGCCCAAAGCTCACCGTTTTCTCGGACACGGTAGAAGCATTTTCATTTCGCGACGAGGGAAACTC
>NZ_CALJXO010000230.1:0-7542 GCF_937988555.1 uncultured Boseongicola sp.
GATGTTGGCCTTCACATCCGACGTAACCCCTCGTTATGTCAATGCAAATCCATTTGAGGGCGGTAAACAAGCCGTCGCCGAAGCCTATCGCAATCTATCTGCAGTTGGTGCCACACCGCTTGCGACGACCGATAATCTTAATTTCGGTAATCCCGAAAAGCCCGAGATAATGGGCCAGCTCGTCGGCGCGATCAAAGGCATCGGCGCGGCCTGTCTTGCGCTGGATACGCCTATCGTTTCGGGCAACGTCTCGCTCTATAACGAAACTGACGGGCAGGGCATCCTACCTACCCCGACAATCGGTGCAGTTGGGTTGATTGCAACGTCGGACGCCTTGATATCGGGGCTGCCAGAAGACGGCGACATCGCTGTGATGATAGGCGTCACAAGTGGACATCTCGGCCAATCCGCGCTTCTTGCCGAAGCTTTCGCTCGGGAAGACGGCGACGCGCCCTACGTCGATCTGGACGCTGAGCGCCGCAACGGAACGTTCGTGCGCAACAGCGGTAAACTGATCGCCTCTGCCGCAGATTTGTCGGACGGAGGCCTGGCGCTTGCGGCCTTCGAGATGGCCGACGCGGCAAATATTGGTGTCAGGATGGCCACCTCTGACACAGCGCAACTGTTTGGCGAAGATCAAGCTCGCTACCTTCTCGCAATTCGCCCAGACAACGTGACGGAGCTTCTCGAAAAGGCTCAATCCTCCGGTGTGATCGCCACGAAAGTTGGCACTTTCGGCGGCCCCGAAGTTGCTTTCGCGGACATATCTGCACCGCTCAATGCCCTGTCGCACACCTTCCGTTCTGCATTCGCAGACAAGATCGCCTAGGTCCCATTCACCCTTTTCGAAGCCCCTCGGGGAGTTTGAGTGGCAGCGTAGCTCAGAAGTTGCGCCCCGAAACCTTGCAAGGACTTCCGTCTCGCTCTACATCAGTCTTAACGAAAAGGAGACCCTCCAACGATGCCAATGCAGGCCCATGAAATCGAAGCTTTGTTACGGCAGACTTTTCCGGATGCAAAAATTGCTGTCCAAGGCGACGATGGCGTCCATATGTCGGCCATGGTCGTCGATGAAAGCTTTCGCGGACAAAACAGGGTTCAGCAGCAACGCGCGGTTTATGCCGCGTTAAAAGGCAAAATGGATGGTGCAAACGGTGACCTTCACGCGTTAGCATTAACAACTAAAGCGCCGGAATAGAGATAGGAAAGACAGATGTCCGCTCAGGATCAGATCAAAGATACGGTAACCGCCAACGATGTTGTGCTTTTTATGAAGGGCACTAAGTCCATGCCGCAGTGTGGCTTTTCCAGCCGTGTGGTGGGGGTGCTGAACTTCATGGGCGTTGATTTTGCCGACGTGAACGTCTTGGCCGATGAGGCTATCCGTCAGGGCATCAAAGACTTTTCCGACTGGCCGACTGTCCCGCAACTTTATGTCAAAGGCGAGTTTGTCGGCGGCTGCGACATCATTACCGAGATGACGATGTCGGGCGAGTTGGATCAACTTCTGGAAAACAGTGGCGTGACATTCGACAAAGACGCCGCCGAGAAAATCCGCGAACACAACGGATAGACTAAGGCCGGCAACTATTTATCTTATAAAGAAAAAAGGCCGCTCGATTGAGCGGCCTTTTTTATATCTGATCGGATACGATCAAGTCTTTTCGTCAGCGTCCGATGCATCGCTTGCGCCGTCAGTTGCAGCCTCTTCAGACGCCTCCCTGCTGGACGAGGCGACTTCGCCCGATTCCAGATCATCAAGTTCGGCAGCGCCGATGTCCTCGAAGAGTTCAGCAATCTCAAGCTCGGCTGCGGCTTCGTCTTCCGCGGCTTGATCTGCCACGCTGATGCCAGATGCCTGAAGCTCGGCTTCTTCGGTCGAACGTGCAACATTCAGCTGAATGATTGCACTTACTTCGGGGTGCAAAACAATCGTGACCGTGTGTACACCCAAGTATTTAATCGGTGCATTCAGGATAACCTGCTTACGATCAACCGAGAACCCGTCTGCTGTCGCGGCATCGGCAGCGTCACGTGTCGTGACCGACCCGTAAAGCGACCCACCATCAGAAGCCGACCGGATCACGATGAACTGCTGACCGTCCAATTTGGCCGCCAGTGCTTCGGACTCGCCCTTGCTTTCAAGGTTTCGTGCTTCCAGCTGCGCTTTTTGCGCTTCAAACTGGCCAATGTTGGTCGCGGACGCCCAAAGAGCCTTCTTCTGTGGAAGCAGATAGTTGCGGGCAAAGCCGTCTTTGACGGTTACGATATCGCCCATCTGACCCAGCTTGGCCACGCGTTCCAAAAGGATAACTTGCATTGCTCAGGTCTCCTTATTTCACGGCGTAAGGCAGAAGGGCGAGGAAACGGGCGCGTTTTATTGCACGGGCCAGCTCACGCTGCTTCTTGGCCGAAACGGCGGTGATACGGGATGGAACGATCTTACCGCGCTCAGAGATATAGCGCTGAAGCAATTTCGAGTCCTTATAGTCGATCTTAGGTGCGTTATCGCCCGAGAAAGGGCAGACCTTACGACGGCGAAAAAATGGTTTACCAGCCATGACTTATGCTCCTTTCTTAACGGCGTTCACGACGAGCGTCACGCTCATCGGATTTGCGCATTTGAACCGAGGGGCCTTCTTCGTGGGCGTCGACTTTGATAGTCAGAACACGCATCACGTCTTCATGCAGACGCATTAGACGCTCCATTTCCTGGATGGCGGCCGCAGGTGCGTCCGTCTTGAGGAAGGCATAGTGGCCCTTGCGGTTTTTGTTAATCTTGTAGGCCATCGTTTTGACGCCCCAGTACTCATTTTCAACAACGTTACCGCCGTTGTCACTTAGGACTGTGCTGAAATGTTCAATAAGGCCTTCGGCTTGCGTGTTGGACAGGTCCTGACGCGCAATCATAACATGCTCATACAGCGGCATGTGATCTCCATCATTTTCAGGGCGCACTTCAAAGGACAAGGGCTCATCCGCCGCTCTCGTCCACGAGAGGCTGCGCCGTTCAAATAATCTTGCGGCGGATCAGTGGCTTATACACGTCCACATTCGTGATGCAACCCCGTCCCAAAGTTGCCCTTATTGGTTGTTAGTTCGGGATTAGATTTTGAAAACCAACGGGACTTTGACCTTATGGCATTGCGTAGCACAGGAAATGTTGACCCTGACAAACCGGGGCTTGAATTCATTAATATGCCTTGGGGTTTCCGTCTGCGGCCTGCCGACATGAAAGAAGATAAAGGCGAAACCCTGACAGAATGGGCGCTGATGTTTCTTGGCGGTGTTCTACTTCTCAGTGCGTTTGGTCAGTGGATTTTGCCTGGCAGCCTTTATGGCGGTGACATGATAGCAATGAAGTTGATGCTGACAGCAGTTCTGGGTGTTGCGGGCGGCTTGATTATTTCAATATCAGCGCGCGGGTTCCGCCCCGAAGTTCAGGTCGACCGCATGCGCCGGGAAATTCGATTTGTATCGCGCAATCCGCGCGGACGTGGCGAAATCCTCGCCACTGTCGAGATCGACCGCATCATTGGTGTGGGCATGACCAAATCCGTTGATGGGCCGGACTGTCATTGCCTGATCTATCTCATCAACGGCGAAAAGCCGTTGCGGCTTGCATCTGGCACCGAAAAAGAAATTAAAGCGATCCGCACGATCATGGATGATTATGTGACGCCGGCTCAGGAACGCCTAGCGGCCAAGATAGCAAACGGTAAAGCGGCCGGAGAACTCATGGCTGCAGCGGTCTGAAATCGCCCGGTTGAGGATGATTCTAAATATATTGCCCTAACGGGCTCCCCACTTTGTCAACATCCTCACGGCCCGTCAGGGCCTGTTCGAAGGATACAGGCGGCTGTCACGTAGCCGGGATACGATCGCTCCATTGCGTTCAAGAAGCACCCCAGCCATTGTGTCTCGGCATTTCGTTTTCAAAGGCTAAGACCGTGCAAGATCTGAATATCGATGTCGTCCGCTCCCACTTTCCTGCATTTCAAGAGCCCTCGCTGAGTGATCAGGCGTTCTTTGAAAGCGCAGGCGGCTCTTATCCGTGTCGTTTCGTAACCGAGCGCCTCGAGCGGTTTTACCGCGAGCGAAAGGTCCAACCTTATTGGGCGTTTCCCGCAAGTCGCGTCGGCGGCGAAGAAATGGATGAAGCCCGAACCCGGCTTGCAGGCATGCTGGGTGTCGAAGATGACGAACTTAGTTTTGGCCCATCGACCACGCAAAACGTTTATGTTTTGGCACAGGCCTTTCGCGAGTGGTTGGAACCCGGCGATGCGATCATCGTGACCAATCAGGACCACGAGGCCAACACCGGCGCATGGCGTCGCCTTGCGCAAGCCGGCTTCGAGGTACGCGAGTGGAAGGTTGATCCGGAGACCGGCCATCTGGATCGCGATAGACTGGCGCCACTTTTGAAGGGCGCGCGGCTTTTGTGCTTCCCGCATTGCTCAAATGTCATCGGAGAGATCAACGATGTCGCTGAAATAACCCGTCAGGCGAAAAGTGAAGGCGTTGCCGTTTGTGTCGATGGCGTCAGCTATGCGCCGCACGGCTTTCCAAACGTCGCCGAGCTTGGCCCTGATATCTATTTGTTCTCGGCCTATAAAACCTATGGGCCCCATCAGGGGATTATGGTGGTGCGCCGCGCATTGGGCGAAGCGCTCCCCAATCAGGGCCACGACTTCAATGGTGGCGCGCTTTACAAACGCTTCACACCGGCAGGCGACGATCACGCCCAAGTTGCCGCCTGCGCTGGTATGGCCGATTACATCGACACGCTTTACGCCGAAATGGCCGGGCCACAGGTGAAAGCCGCAGCACGCGCCGCAGCGGTTCACGATGCAATGCGCGCCCGCGAGATCAAGCTCCTCGAAAAACTGCTCGATTTCTTGTCGACGAAGAACTCGCTACGCCTGATTGGTCCTAACGATGCCACCAAACGCGCGCCCACGGTCGGCGTTCTGGCAAACCGTCCCGGTGAGGACATCGCCAACGATCTTGCCACTCACAACATTAATGCAGGTGGGGGAGATTTTTATTCTCCTCGCCCGCTGAAAGCGATGGGTATCGATCCTGCTCATGGCCTGTTGCGTTTGTCGTTCACGCATTACACATCCGACGGTGAACTTAACCGCCTGATATCGGCGCTAGATCACGTCTTGTGATTTGATCGAGGATAAAATGGCAGACAAATCTCCCGTCATCTGGTGGGTGCGGCGCGAATTGCGCTTGCACGACAATCCGGTTCTGCAGGCATGCCTCGACATGGGCCGCCCGGTTATTCCGGTGTTCATTCTCGACGAGGTTTTTGAAACTTATGGTGCCTGTCCGCTTTGGCGGTTTGGCCTTGGGGCCGAAGTATTTGGCGAGACGCTGCAAGGCCTCGGTTCCAAACTGATCTTCCGGCGCGGTAAGGCCCTCGACGTTTTGCGCGATGTTATGGCGGAAACAGGTGCTGCCAACATCCGCTGGGGCAGGGCCTATGACCCTGAGCAAATCGCCCGCGACAAAGAGGTGAAAGCCGCCCTCAGCGAAGACGGGTTTGATGCGTCAAGCATCTCAGCCCATCTACTCTTCGAGCCTTGGAGCGTCGAAACCAAAACTGGCGGCTACTACAAGGTCTATTCGCCGTTCTGGCGCGCCGTCAAGGACACCCATGTCCCCCAACCCCTTCAATCGCCTAAGGCAATCCCTGCACCGGCCAGTTGGCCCGGCTCAGAAACGCCTGCCAAATGGAACTTGGCCGGCGCCATGAACCGCGGCGCCGCAATCACGCGCCAACATCTTAGCCTTGGGGAAGACGTCGCCCTTGCACGCCTTCACCTCTTCACCGATGAAAAGATCGACGCCTACAAAGCCCGCCGCGACTTCCCTGGTGAGGACGCTACATCCGGCCTTAGCGAGAACCTCGCATGGGGCGAGATTAGCCCGCGCGTCCTTTGGCATGCAGGCCATCGAGCGATGGACGAGGGCAAAAACGGTGCAGAACATTTCGTCAAAGAAGTCGTCTGGCGCGAGTTTGCCTATCACCTGATCTGGCACACCCCGCACATTGTCCGCGACAACTGGCGCGAGGGCTGGGATGTATTTCCGTGGAATGAAGACGAGGACCACGAGAACGTGAAGGCCTGGAAGCAAGGCCGCACTGGTATCCGCTTTGTTGATGCCGCCATGCGCGAAATGTATGTGACGGGGCGGATGCACAACCGCGCACGGATGATCGTCGCAAGTTACCTGACCAAACACCTCATGTCCCATTGGCGAATTGGACAACACTGGTTTGAACACTGCCTGACCGACTGGGATCCGGCCTCAAACGCAATGGGCTGGCAGTGGACTGCCGGTTGCGGCCCGGACGCGGCGCCCTATTTTCGCATCTTCAATCCGGTAACGCAGCTCGACAAATTCGATGAAGATCGTGTGTACGACAAAGCATGGATCGCCGAGGGCAAAGTAGAGCCGTCTCAATCCGCGCTCTCATACTTCGACGCAATTCCGCAAAGCTGGGGTCTTTCGCCTCAAACCCGCTACCCTGAACCAGTCGTCTCGCTGGAGGCAGGTCGCGCTCGTGCTTTGGACGCCTATTCCAACCGCGATTTCTAAGTGGTGTCTCGCGCCTGACGTCCCTATGCTGCGCCGCAACAACAATGCCGCACTTGCGAACTAAAGGAGCCGCGATCATGTCCCTCAAAGGAAAAACCGCCGTTATCACCGGTTCCAACTCAGGCATCGGCCTTGGTGTGGCCCGGGAATTGGCGAAGATCGGCGTGAACGTCGTTCTGAACTCTTACACGGACGGTGAAGACGACCACAAACTTGCAGCAGACATCGCGTCAGAGTTTGGCGTGACCGCCCGCTATATAAGAGCCGACATGTCGAAATCCGGCGATTGCCGCGCGCTGATCGAAAAGGCTGGCACCTGCGATATCCTTATCAACAACGCCGGCATCCAGCACGTCGCCCCGGTGCAGGATTTCCCGATTGAAAAGTGGGATGCAATCATCGCGATCAATATGTCGTCGGCCTTCCACACCACCGCTGCCGCGCTTTCGGTGATGCGCGATGCTGGCTGGGGCCGGGTGATCAACATCGCCTCCGCGCACGGCCTGCGCGCGAGCCCGTTCAAGTCTGCCTACGTCACGGCAAAGCACGGCGTTGTAGGCATGACCAAAGTCGTCGCCCTCGAGACCGCGAAAGAACCTATAACAGCAAACGCCATTTGCCCCGGCTACGTTCTGACGGCGATGGTCGAAAAGCAAATTCCCGCAACGGCGAAGGAATACGGGATCTCGGAGGATGAGGCGATCGAGAAGGTAATCCTTGCCAAACAGCCCTCGAAAGAATTTGTCACCGTGGAACAGCTTGCCGGGATTGTTACGTTCCTGTGCTCGGACGCCGCCTCGCAAATCACCGGAACCACCATCGCCGCCGACGGCGGTTGGACCTCACAGTAAGCGCGCCCCTTGACAAAAAAAGTCAATCTCGCCCTTCAGGGAGGCGGAGCGCATGGCGCGTTTACCTGGGGCGTGCTTG
>NZ_CALJXO010000231.1:0-3595 GCF_937988555.1 uncultured Boseongicola sp.
GAGAATTCACACCCGCTGCCTGACAGTGGTTTGCTTGCAAACCATGAAAAGGGGCCGTTTCGACGACGAGAACGGGCGATGTTGCGCTTTCGCCGAATGCGGAGCTTGCAGAAGCTCGTCTCCGTTCACGCCTCCGTTTGCAATCATTTCAACCAGGAACGTCACCTTTACTCACGCGACAACTTCAAGCTCAACCGCAGCGCCGCTCTTGCTGAGTGGAGCCAACTTGGCGCGGCATAAAGGGCAGATTCATTATCCTTGCAGAGACGAGTTCGCATTCGTCTGGCAGCACCTTGCCTAATCCTAATTTGGATTTTGAGAGGCAAGGCGCACATCAGCGTTTAATCTGACAATGCCCACATTGGGGTTAAGGAAGTGCTTGATAGCCAGAGAGCACTCTAGGGAGAATTGCTTTGACACACTACCATGGTAGTGTATCGTCGGCTTATAATTAGAGTTTGACAATAAGTCACCGTAGCGAACCACAAATCAAAATTTGGAGGAAAACATGAATACCGCACAACGCGTTCTCGCCGCAGGACTTTCTCTTGCACTTCTGCCAAGCGCCACGCTGGCTGATGAATCGACAAGGGTTGCTTTGGTCCCCGGTGGACCACACCCCTATTTCGCTGCTTGGGAGCAGGCCGGGGCGGATGCCGCCAAAGACTTTGGTTTGGGTTCAGCAGATTATCGGGTTCCACAAAAATGGGAATTGGGCCTTCAGAACCAGATGTTAGAATCGCTGGTAACCCAAGGCTATAACGCCTTTCTGGTATTCCCAGGTGATCCCGTCGGAACCGTCGCCATTGCAAATGAACTGGCAGAAACGGGAGCGCCTGTTATGGCACTTGCCGGTTGCCTGAAAGATCCGTCTGAGGCCGTTTTCTGTATGGGTACGGATACCGGGAATTCCGCGTATTTGGGCACCAAGGAATTGCTCAAGCAGTTGGGCGACGGCGCTAAGATTGTTCACTTTACAGGATTTCTGGTTGATCCAAATACACAACTCCGCATCGATGCTGTCGCTAAGGCCGCAGCTGAGGGCGGTGCGGAAGTCATTCAGGTGATCGCTGATATCGATGCACCAGAACCCGCCGAAGAGAAAATCAACGCTTATCTTGCGGCCCACGTAGATGAAGTGGACGGAATCGTCACGACCGCCTGGGTTCCTGCTGTTGTAGCCTCGAATGCACTGCGTAAAATCGGTGACAAGCGCATCGTTATGGTTGGCATTGACCATGATGAAGTGGTTATCCAGGCGATTAAAGATGGATTTGTCCACGGCACAATGCTGCAAAACCCCTATGGCCAAGGCTATATAGGGTCTTTCGTGGCTGACAGGCTTCGCTCTGGCTGCACAGTCAAAGCCGATGCTCCATTTAAGTCGAATGCGCTGACCGATAAGTTCATTGACAGTGGAACTGTTTTTGCCGGTGCCAACGACGTCGACAACTATGTAGGTTCAATGCAGTCGATCACCAAAGTGCTCTTCGACGAGTTTGAGTCGACTTATCTTGACTGCTGATGCATCAATTCGGCGGGGCCCTTCGGGGCCTCGCCACCCAATTCCATTGATCGAGATGTAACTGGCACGATGAGTGATACTTCTCAAGACCGCGCTCCGGAGGGTGACGACAGTCAAACCAGACCAAGCGCGATGGGCGGACCACTTCGATTTTTGCTTAGCAATGAATTTGGGTTGATCGTTTTGGTGCTATTATTTGGCATCCTTTTTTCAACCCTGTCACCCGCCTTTCTTTCGAAATTTAGCCTCTATGCGCTTGGCCGCACGAGTGCTGTTAACATCATGATCGGCTTTTCGATGATGGTGGTCATCATCACGGGTGGGCTAAATCTGTCCGTTGGCGCGATCGGCGTTGGTGCGGCGATGTTCGGCGGATGGTTGATGCAGGCCTTTGGGATGCCTTGGGTACCTGGCGTGATAGGCGGATTGGCAATGGGTGCTGCTTTGGGTGCGCTGAACGGGGTGATCATAGTGCGCTCGGGCCTACATTCATTTATCATTACGCTTGCCACGATGAGTATCTTTTTCGGCGTGATGATCTATCTCACTCGAGCCGAATCCTATCGAGAGATTTCTCCGGCATTCACCAGTTACGGGCGGATGAAGATTCTAGGCGTTATCTCGCCGTTGTTATTGGTTACTTTTGCGGTTGCCATCATGTTGTCGGTCCTGTTCCGTTTCACTGCGTTGGGCCGAGAGATGCTTGTCGCTGGCGCGAACGCGCGAGCGGCAGAGATTTCGGGCATCCGAGTGAACCGCATGATCACCTATTGCCACATGTTGTCAGGCATATTGGCCGGGGTTGCCGGGTTGATGCTGGTGTCTCGCACGGGGGCCGCCATCCCGTCGATGGCGGGGCAATTGGGCCAAGACTGGCTGTTGCCCGCGTTTCTCGGGCCCGTGCTTGGTGGTACATTGTTAACGGGCGGGCGGTTATCGGTGCTGGGTACGCTGCTGGGATCGTTTTTGGTGACGATGCTCACCACGGGGCTGTTGCTGATGCAGGTCGGGGCATTCTGGATACAAACCTATCTTGGCCTCTTGCTGCTGGCCGCCGTGCTGATTGACCTTGCTCGGCGATCCTATCTTGAGCGGAGGAAATTGCTGTGAACCAGAAATTCTGGCAATCGGAATGGTTCGGGCCGCTGCTGATCACTGTCACGGCGATTGTCATCGTCAGTTCATTGAACCCGTCTTTCCTGTCGCCCTTTAATATTCAAATTTTGTTGCTGGCGATCTCGGTCAACGCGATGATTGCCTTTAGCCAGATGATCATCATTGCCATCGGTCAGATGAACCTGTCGGTGGGTGCCATCGGCGGGATGGCCGCGATTTCGTTCGGCGGCATGATGGAGGTTTGGGGCATCCCTTGGCCGATCGCAGCAGTGCTCTCGCTCAGCATTGGTCTGCTGGCCGGGATCGCCAATGGGGCATTGTGCGCTTACACTGGGATTTCGGCTTTTGTGATTACTCTCGCCAGCCTGTCCATCTTTAAGGGCATCAACCTTGGGATCACCGAGGCGCAGCCATTTTACGACATCCCTGACACGGTTAAATCGCTGGGCAACGACACGTTCCTGCACCCGCTGCCGTGGCTTGTTCTGCCTGCTGTCGCGGCTGCGGTTTTGCTTTGGTATCTGCTGTTCAGGTTGCCACTAGGGCGCGCGATCTTGGCTGTCGGCGGCAATGAACATGCCGCTGCTTTGTCGGGGATCTCGGTGCCTCGGATTGTGATCGTTGCCCATGCGATTTCCGGTCTGTTGGCGGCCTTAGCTGGGATCATGTTGGTTGGTCGGTTGCAAATCGGACAGCCGACCATTGGCGATGACTGGCTGATCCTGTCCTTTGCCGCCCCCGTGATCGGCGGAGCAATCCTGACCGGTGGCCATGTCAGTGTTGCGGGTACGTTTCTGGGCGTCGCCATCGTTGCGATCATCACTCAGGTGCTTGTCCTGTTCAGCATCGACCCGTTTCTGGTGCAGGTCGTGCTTGGTGGTCTGATCCTGTGGGCGGTCGGCATAAACCGATATCGAGAAGTCCGCGCGCAGCGCAAAATCGCTGCGGGGGTAA
>NZ_CALJXO010000232.1:0-27566 GCF_937988555.1 uncultured Boseongicola sp.
TTTCCGCAACAGCTTGCAGGAGACTGACGCGATCAGGAATATGCGCAGCGCACTTGAGGCAGTCGAGAATTCTGGAGGCCTCAAGAGCCTCGAAAAAATCGCCAAAGACGCTCAGCGTCTCCGCAAAATGTTGGCACACAGCGTACCATCACACATGAGTGATCAACCAACCAATAGACCGGCCTACAGCCTGGATGAGGATGACAGTGATGGCTGATGTATCTGTTTTAAATGTAGAGCTTTATGGTGAGACCATCGGAACGCTGACACGCGTTGCGGGGGATCGCAGCCTGTTCGCGTTCAACGAAGCGTACATTGAGAACCCTGACCGCCCAACACTCGGCCTGTTTTTCAAAGATGAGTTCGGTGAGTTGCGCACCGAATTTAAGCCCGTCCAGAAGCAGGTCATGCCGTTTTTTTCCAACCTCTTGCCGGAGGGTCACTTGCGCAAGTACCTCGCGGAACAAGCAGGGGTGAATGCCGAGCGCGAATTCTTTTTGCTTTGGGCGTTAGGGCGCGACCTTCCTGGCGCCATTACAATCAAACCAGCGGATGGGGAAATCTGGCCGCCAGAGGCCGCACATGTCGAAGGCGAAGGCTCGCGCAAGTACAAAGGCAACATGCTTCGCTTCTCTCTCGCTGGTGTTCAGCTGAAATTCTCAGCCGTCGAAAGCGCCAGCGGTGGGCTGACTATTCCGGCCTCTGGCATCGGCGGTGACTGGATCGTCAAGCTGCCTTCTCGGGAATACATGGGTGTCCCTGAAAACGAATTCTCAATGATGCGGCTGGCCAGCATGCTCGGCATGGACGTGCCTCGCATTGATCTGGTCGATATCGACAGTATCTCAAACCTGCCTGACGGTACTGATCGCTTTGGAACTAAGGCCTTCGTTATCGAACGCTTTGACCGGCACCCTAGCGGAGAGCGCGTGCATATTGAGGACTTCGCGCAAGTCTTTGGTGTCTACGGCGAGGATAAATATAAGAAAGCGAGCATGCGAAACATTGTTGCCGTCATCGCAGCAGAAGGGTCAGATGAAGACATCCGTGAATTCATACGTCGTCTGACTTTCAGCACGCTGATTGGAAACGGGGATATGCATCTCAAGAACTGGTCGCTGATCTACCCAGATCGACGCAACGCTGCCCTATCGCCAGCCTATGATTTTGTATCAACAGTCCCTTACATTAAGGGCGATAGCTTCGCATTGAACTATAGTCGCGTTCGGGATTTTGTAGCCTTTGATGAAGATGAAATTTCCCATCTTGCTGCTAAAGCAGCGTTACCCACAAAAATGGTTCTTGATGTCGCGCGCGAAACCGCGAGCGATTTTGTATCGCTCTGGACGCGTGAAAAAGATGCCTTGCCGATGCCGGCCGACGTGAAGGCCGCGATTGATGAACTACTGCCAACACTCCCGTTGACGCAATAGAGGCTTCGTTCTAGGCGATTACGCAAAGCGCAGCCTGTTATCAGAAAGCCATGCGCCCATGGCGGCAATGCGTTAAATGACCTCATGTTCTTCGAACAGTCCCGCCGCTAGTTCCGGGAGAGTCTTGTCTGGCGTTGCCTCGATCTTACCTTTCAGAAACTTCGAGACCGCATCCAGCTTGCTGATACGCGGCCATCCCTGCGGTGCTGCCGCCACCGATCCGGTGTGCCTCGTGGCAGGAAAACCCGTCTTCAACTAAGGAAAAAACTCGCTCATGGATGTCCAATGACAGTGATTTACCCATGAGCCACCTCCAAATATGTGAATCGCAAAGCAAGCCGCGTGGGAATCTGGAGGGTTCTGTGAGGTCCGCGTGCGCAATGCCGATGCTGCCGCACGGGTGTCCGGCACCCTTGAGAAGCCGCCATTCGCCCCAAAAGGCCCCGTCTTGGAAGCTATATCCCGTCAAGCCAACGCACATTCAGGTAGCGTGTTCAGCGGGAGAAGTCAGTAAGATGGTTTCTCAAGCCAGATTGAATGCCTATTAGTAGGTAGGCAATTAGATTTATATAATATTGTGCCTGAAGGGAGAACGAATATGGAACTGAACGCCGATTTTAAAGCGCGTGTTGTTATTCATTCGGATCAGGTCGAGTGGACTGCGTCCCCCATGCCGGGTGTGGACCGACGCATGCTGGATCGTATCGGCGATGAAGTCGCGCGCGCGACCTCCATCGTGCGGTACGCTGCGACAAGCCAGTTTTCAGCCCATACCCATACCGGCGGCGAAGAATTTATCGTGCTTGACGGCGTCTTTCAGGACGAACATGGCGACTACCCCGAGGGAACATATGTCCGGAACCCTCCAACAACCGCGCATACGCCGGGATCAGAACCGGGCTGCACCATATTTGTGAAGCTTTGGCAGTTCGACATGGAAGATCGCAACCAGTTCCGCAAAACCATGGCAGATGAATTGGCCGCGCCCGTTGGCGGTGTTGCTTTGGCTGAATTGCATCGTGATGCGCGCGAGGTTGTAACCTACAGCGAAATGGACCCAGGCGCGGCGCTTGTGAATTCCAACGTCGGAGGAATTGAGATGCTTGTCATCGCGGGGTCTGCCGTTGAAGGCGGCGAGACGCTTGGGAAAGGCGCGTGGCTTCGATTGCCCGAGGGACAGTCTTTGAATATTGTAGCGGGCAACGACGGTGCAAAAGTGTGGATCAAAACTGGCCACCTTCGGCACGCTAAGGCCCCGACAATCTGATGGTCGCGCAAAAGCAGTTGGTACTTGTTGCCGGAGCGGGGGCTGGATTGGGTCAATCGCTTCTTTCGCGCTTTGAGGCGGGCGGGTTCCAGCCCGTGGGTCTGGGGCGCACACGTCCCGATGACACGATCGGCGACTTCCACACGCTTGATCTGACAGACGCGGTGTTAGTACCTTCAAAGATTGCCGAAATCATCGAGGCTTATGGCCCGCCAAGGGTCGTCATCCACAATACCTCTGAACTGGTGATCGCGCCTTTTTCTGCCACGTCCTTGGGCGATTACCAGCGCACCTGGGCTTCAATGGTTCAGACCGCGGTGCTTTTGGCCCAAGCGACCATGAAACCTATGGTCCAAAACGACGGCGGTACGTTTATCGTCTCGGGGGCAACAGCCTCTTTGCGCGGAGGGGCCAAATTCTCGGCCTTCGCCAGCGCCAAGTTTGCATTGCGAGGGCTGACCCAATCGCTTGCGCGTGAATTCCACCCTGCCGGCGTCCATGTTTGCCACGCCATTCTTGACGGTATTATCGACACGGATCGCTCCCGTGATCTTCATAGCCTTGATCCCGGCAGGATGATGAAACCCGAGGATATCGCGGAAGTGTATTGGCAGCTATCGCATCAGCCGCAGTCAATCTGGACGCATGAGCTTGATCTGCGTCCAGCCTCTGAAAGCTTCTGAATGCGGACTTTGATTATCGGGGGAGGCCTGTCCGGCCTCGCGCTTGCGTCCGCCTTAGAGGCGGACGGTCATGACTATATCCTTGTCGAGGCGCGCGATCGTTTTGGCGGCCGTATCATGACCGAGCGTTATGGCTCCGGGTACTACGACATGGGCCCGGCGTGGTTTTGGCCCGGACAACCGCGTATTGCGGCCCTGATTGCTAAATTGGAATTAGAGAAGTTCGACCAATACTCTAAAGGTATTCAGATGGTTGAAGATGAACGGGGCCACGTTCATCGCGGGCGTGGCTTCGCTTCGATGGAAGGGTCCTGGCGTCTGAAGGGTGGGTTGGACCAGCTAACGCATTGCTTGGCTGAACGATTGCCTGCGATGCGCAAACGCCTGAATGCACAGGTCGCCCAGCTTGCCAAAACAGACGACGCCATCACAGCAAAACTCATCGATAGCGATACTGTGAGCGCAGATCGTGTCGTCCTGGCACTGCCGCCGCGCGTCGCCGCGCGGATTGATTTTGTCCCGTCCTTACCCAGCGATGCGATGCACGCAATGCAAGGTATCGCAACCTGGATGGCCGGTCATGCCAAGGCACTTGCTGTTTACGACCGGCCGATCTGGCGCGAGGCCGGACTGTCGGGTGACGCCGTAAGCCATATCGGGCCGATGGTAGAAGTTCACGATGCGTCCCCTGCCGAGGGCGGACCTTTTGCGCTTTTTGGGTTTGTTGGCGTGCCACCCGAAGGGCGCGCCGATGCGCAAGTTCTGCGCCAGAACATTCTTGCACAGTTGGGCCATCTTTTCGGACCAGAGGCGTCCGAGCCCCAAAAGCTCTACCTTAAAGACTGGGCGTTTGATCCACACACTGCGACCGATGCCGATGCGAGGCCGCTTTATGCTCATCCGACATATGGGATGCCCCGCGCCATGACAGGTTTGTGGGACGGCAAGCTTCACTTCGCCGGAACTGAAGTTGCTCCGCAGTTTGGTGGTTACATCGAAGGTGCTTTGGAAGCTGCAGAGAACGCATTAAAAATATAAAATATCTAGGAACCGATCTGCGACCATGCCAACCGACACCAAAACCGCATTGCTGATGACCGCCGAACGGGCTGCGAGAACGCGTGGGTTCGACGGGTTTAGCTATGCGGATCTCGCCGAAAGTGTGGGCATTCGCAAAGCAAGCGTCCACCACCATTTCCCGACGAAGGCCGCATTGTCGGTCGCTCTTATGCATCGCTACCACGCCGATAAGGAAGCCGCTTGCGCCAGGGTTGATGCGGCTGAACCAACGGGTGGTGCGCGCCTTCTGGCACTTATCAACCTCTATCACGAGGCTTTAGATGGTGGCAAAAGCCTTTGCCTTTGTGTGTCGTTTTCCACGAGCCGCGAAAGCCTTCCTTCCGAAGTCACCGCGCAAATAGGTCGCTTTCGGATGATGATGATCGGTTGGTTGGAAGCCACGTTTGCAGTGGGCAGATGTGACGGCACAATTGCCGGCGTTGAAGACCCCGCAGCAGAAGCCGCGGCGACCTTGCCGCTTCTGGAAGGCGCGCAACTTGCTGCGCGCGCGGCGGAAAACCCGGCCATATTTGAATGCGGACTAAAGCTTCTTCGCCAGCGTTTAACCTAGGCGGTCCCGGCATATCTCGCGGCGTGCGCAAACTTGTCGATCTGATCTCCGGTGATGATGAACGGCGGGGCGATCAGAATGTGGTCCCCGAATTGCCCGTCAATTGTGCCGTTCATCGAGTAGCAGATCAGCTCATTGGCGAAGGCCGCCTTTTTGAGCCGTGCCGCAACCTGTTTGGCGGGGTCAAGCGGGGCCTTGGTCTCGCGCTCCGCCACCAGTTCGATCCCCCCTCAACATTCCGCGTCCACGAATATCGCCCACATGAGCGTGCTGGCCAAACGCGCCTAGTGCGAAACTGTCATATCGGCGGGCAAGCTATTTTCCAGAACGCGGGTCGCGTTCGGAAGGTCGTTGTGCAGGGCCTTTGCGCGGGCTTCCGATTTGGGAAAGCCGAAGTTAAGCCAACGCTGAATCAACCGGTTTTCAAGCTCTTGTTCGCCAACGGCCAGCATCACAGAAAACGCCCAGTGTTCGCGCAAGTCGCACCACCCCGGTTCGTTCAGCAGGAGGTAATTTCCCTCGACGACGACGGTGGTCATATCTGCCGTTACAATAGAGCTTGATCCGATCGACGCGTCCCGCGCGCGATCAAACGCTGGCGCGATGACTTCGTCCTCGACGCCCAGACGGGTCAACAAGGACGCAAACCCACCCAGATCAAAAGTGTCCGGCGCGCCCTTCCGGTCACGCAATCCGCGCGCATCAAGCACTGAATTGTCCAGATGAAAGCCATCCATCGCGACAAGCCCCGTCGCCATCCCGCGCGCGTTCAGCACCTTTTGAAGCGCAATGGCGACGGTCGTTTTCCCCGAAGCAGGCGGCCCGGCGATTGCGATCAGGTTTCGTAATTTCGGATCGGGCAAAGCCTCGACGCGGTCCGCAATTCGGGTGGCAATATCTGATGGCGAAGTCATTGAGTTGCTATGCGGCCAGCGTTTGATCCGGTTCTTTCGCACCGGTCATATAGGCCACGGCATCCGACATCGAATGATCCTTCGGGTCGATGACACAAAGACGCTTGCCCAACCGGTGAACGTGAATGCGGTCTGCAACCTCGAACACATGCGGCATGTTGTGGCTGATCAGGATGATCGGGATGCCACGCGATTTCACATCCTGAATAAGCTCAAGAACCCGGCGGCTTTCCTTGACGCCTAGTGCCGCTGTGGGTTCGTCCAGAATAATGACTTTGGACCCGAACGCCGCGGCGCGTGCCACTGCCACGCCCTGACGCTGGCCGCCGGAAAGAGTCTCTACCGCTTGATTGATGTTTTGAATGGTCATCAGCCCCAGTTCGGAAAGCTTATCGCGGGCGAATTTCTCCATCGCAGGCCGGTCAAGCTGGCGCATGACCTTGCCCATGAATCCGGATTTCCGGATTTCGCGGCCCATGAAGATGTTGTCCGCAATTGACAGGGCAGGGGACATCGCAAGCGTCTGATAGACCGTCTCGATCCCGTGTTCACGTGCCTGAATGGGCGTTGTGAACTGGATCTTTTTGCCTTCAAGCCAGACATCCCCGGCGTCGGCGATAACCGCCCCCGATACCGCTTTGATCAAGGTTGATTTGCCAGCCCCGTTGTCACCGATCACGGCGAGGATTTCGCCCGGATACAGATCGAAGTCACAATGGTCGAGAGCTGTGACCTTGCCATAGCGCTTAACCAGATTTCGTCCTTTGAGAATAGGTTCCATTATGCCGATACCTTTCTGATCCACTGGTCAACCGCGACAGCGGCGATGATGAGAAGCCCGATAAGAAGGAACGTCCACTGTGCGTCCGCGCCCAGCAGGCGCAAGCCAAGCGTGAAGACGCCCACGATCAGCGCTCCGAAAAGCGATCCCAGGATCGATCCGCGCCCCCCAAACAGCGAGATGCCTCCGATCACCACGGCAGTGATACTTTCGATATTGGCCAACTGACCTGAGGTGGGTGAGATTGATCCGATGCGTCCGACCATGGCCCATCCGGCGAAGGCACAGATAAGACCTGATAGGACGTAGACTGAAATAAGCGTGCGCTTGACGTTTACGCCAGATAATTCTGCGGCTTCCGGGTCATCCCCGACAGCATAGACGTGTCGCCCCCAGGCCGTGTGTTTAAGCGAATAGGATAGGGTGAATATCAGTACCAACATGAAGATCACGCCGACCGTTAAGGTCGCACCGCCGATCTCAAACTTAGTTCCGAAAACCTGCAAAAGGGGCGCGTTCGCCTCGATGTCCTGGCTGCGGATCGTCTGGTTCGCTGAATACAGGAAATTCGAGGCCAGAACGATCTGCCACATTCCAAGTGTCACGATGAAGGGCGGCAATTTCATATGCGCGATCAGCCAACCGTTGATTGCTCCGCACAGCGCGCCAACGGTCAGCCCGGCGGCAATAGACACTTCGACCGGCAAGCCGTAGCGGAATGTGAACTGGCCCATGACGACGGACGACAGCACCATAATAGCTCCGACGCTTAGGTCGATGCCTGCGGTCAGGATAACAAGGCTTTGCGCTGCAGCCACGATGCCAACGATCTGAACCTGCTGCAAAATCAATGTCATCGCAAAGGGCGAGAAGAAGCGTTCACCCACCAGAAGGCCAAACACCGCGATCGACGCGACCAGAACGATAAGCGGTACAGCGGCCGGGTTGCTGTGCAGAAGGTGCTGAAGCTGTCCAATCAGCCCTTTTCGCGTGTCCTCAAACTCGACAACAGCTTCTTGGCTGCTGGTGATAGACTTTTCATAGTCGTCGGCGGACGAATTTTGAGACATGAGCATTTCTCCCCCAGAACGGCGAACCGTCAGGCCATTTTGTTTTTCGCGATAATGTCAGTTTTTATCTGGTCTGTCTTGATCCGGTGTAGGAGGGCGCACAAAGCGCGCCCTCCCCAATGGCGAATTAACCCCAGCAGAGGCGAAGGCCTTCTTCAGACGAGATCGAAGGTACGCCTTCGACCGGGCTGTCCGTCACAAGCGCAACGCCTGTGTCAAAGAAGTCTTTGCCCGGTGTCAGCTCTGGCTTGATGCCTTCATCGGCCCACTTTTTGATGGCTTCTACGCCAAGTGCCGCCATCAGCAGCGGATACTGCTGCGAAGTCGCACCGATCACACCGTCCGCGACGTTCTGAACGCCTGGACAGCCGCCGTCGACGGATACAACGATCACGTCATCGGTTTTGCCGAAGTCTTTCAGCGTCTCATATGCACCGGCCGCAGCAGGTTCATTGATGGTGTAAAGAACGTTGATGCCATCATCCATGACCAGAAGGTTTTCCATTGACTTGCGTCCGCCTTCTTCATTGGCGTTGGTGACTTCATTGTTGATGATGCGGGCGTCTGTCTCGTCGCCCCATTTCGCAGGGTCAGCGAGGTCAATGCCAAAGCCCTGAAGGAAGCCCTGATTGCGCAGAACGCCAACGGTAGGCTGCGACACGTTGATGTTCATCATGCCGATTTTTGCAGTGGCGGTATCAGCAACCTGGCCCGCGGCCCATTTTCCGATCAGCTCGCCTGCAAGGAAATTGTCGGTTGCGAATGTCGCGTCAGCCGCATCAATTGGAGTAAGCGGCGTATCAAGTGCGATAACGACCAGACCTGCATCACGCGCCTGCTGAACGGCGGGTACGATGGAAGACGTGTCAGAGGCCGTGATCAGGATGCCTTTAGCGCCATCAAGAATGCAGGTTTCGATCGCCTGAACCTGTGTCTCGTGGTCGCCGTCAATCTTACCTGCAAACGACTTAAGCGTCATGCCCAGCTCTTCAGCTTTGGCTTCGGCGCCCTCTTTCATCTTCACGAAGAAAGGGTTCGTGTCGGTTTTTGTGATCAGACAAACCGTGGTCGAGTGGCCGGCGGCCATTGCGCCGCCTGCGGCAGCGAAGGTGGCAAGTGCCGTACCCAAAAGTAGTTTTTTCATGTTTCCTCCCAAAGGTTTTTATCCTCCGACTCGCGCCGGGATGTCGATACGTAACTTGGATTCATGAGCATCGTCAATAAATAAATAAAAGTGATTTATAAATTGACTTGAGCCACGCATTCGACAAAGGTTTCGTCAGGGAGAACCAACGTTGGCTGGCAGCGACATCCATATTCTTGACCCCGAAGGGGGCGCCAATCAATCTGGTTTGCGCGATCAGAATGCGCGCGTTGTTTTGTCTTTCATTCGCCGCCACGGCGCGATGCCAAGTGCCGAGATCGCCAGACGCTCGGGGCTGTCGGCGCAGACCGTTTCAAATATCACACGCGCCCTTGAAGCCGACGGCCTGCTTCGTCGCGGCAAAGCGATCAAGGGAAAAGTCGGCAAGCCTTCCGTTCCAGTGGCGCTTAATCCAAGAGGTGTGCATGCGCTTGGCCTCAACATCGGTCGGCGTTCTGCCGAGCTGGTGCTTGTCGACTTCAATGGCACGCCGCTTGAAACGATGACAACGGCTTATGCCTATCCGACCACCGAAGATGTGTTCCGCTTCCTGACCGACGGTATCGTGCGTGTCTTCGAAAAACACCCGAAAGCGCGCCACAGTGTGTCCGCCATCGGCGTCGCCCGCCCAAGCAAACTTTGGGAGTGGCTTGAGGTTGTGAACGCACCGGCGGACGCCATGCAGACGTGGCAGGATATCGATATACGCGCCGCGATCGCAGAAAGAACCGGCTTCGAAGTGTTCATCGAAAACGACGCGACCTCGGCTTGCGTGGCCGAACATCTTCTTGGACGTGGCAACGAATTTTTGGACTTCGCCTATATATTCATTGGCGCATTCGTCGGCGGAGGCTTGGTCTTTAACGGCAAAGTATTTTCAGGGCGCACCGGCAACGCTGCGGCTCTTGGTCCGATGCCGGTGCCAGACGGCAATGGGGGCGCGACCGAGTTGTTGAATGTGGCCTCGCTTCATGTTCTTGAAAGGTCGCTCATCGAAGCGGGCATTGATCCGTTGCTTTTGCGAAATTACATCGATGACTGGGGGCGCTATGAAGAATACGTCGCGCCCTGGATCGAAAGCACTAGTCGAAGCCTTGCGATTGCTGCAGCGTCAATCAGTTCGATTGTCGAGGTTGAGGCAATACTGATCGATGGAGCTATGCCTGCACCGGTCTGCGCGCGGCTGACAGCGGCCACGCAGAAAGCGTCGGCAGATCTTGATATTACGCTGATAGAACGCCCGCGGATCGAACAGGCCCGTGTTGGCAGAGGCGCGCGGTCTCTGGGCGCGGCCCTTCTTCCGATCCACGCCCGGTACTTTTTGGCTTAGCCGATGCAAACGCGGCGGATTACTTCTTTGGCCGTTCCAGCAGTTCGACCACAAGCGGATTTGGAAACCGACGCTTCAGCGTGACGGCAAAGAACGTCTCGCTGATGCCGGGCAAGCGGTCCGTCTCGATCAGCCGACCACTGCTCAACTCGTCTTGCACAACAATCGGCGGCAACACAGCAAGCCCGACACCGTCGCGCGCCAAGAGGCGCATCATCGCCATATCATCGACCTCGGCAGCAATTTGCGGCCGCACTCCAAGCCAGACCAAAGGCACAAGCCGTTCTGCAAGCCGTCAGTCGCGCTGACTGGTCAAACGCCGCGTTCCCCTGGCTGTCGGTGCGTGAATGCTTTGTCGGGATTGCTCCTGCGACGGTTATGGCGGTCAGTTTTTCCGGCGAATGGGCGTACGAAATCCACGTTCCGAGCGCCTCGCTTTACGCCGCCTACACCGCTCTGCGAGACGCCGGCGCATCTCATGGCTTTAAGTTATTTGGCGCGCTTGCAGTGGAGTCTATGCGGCTTGAAAAGGGCTACCTGCACTGGAAAACGGATATTCTGACTGAATTTGATCCCTTTGAAGCGGGTCTTCAACGGTTCGTCAAAATCGATAAACCCGCGTTCGTCGACCAGGCGGCGCTCGCGAAGCGCGCTGGTCGCGGACCGAGGAAAAAGCTGGTGACCTTGACACTTCACGCAAAAGACGCACCCGCCCACGGCGGCGCCTCGGCGATGGACGGCTCGGGTATCGTGGGAACGGTCACGTCAGCCGGGTGGGGCCACCGAACCAACCAGAACATCTCCTATGCGTTTGTCGATCCGGACTGCGCACAACCGGGGCAGCCTCTAAGCGTGGATGTCTTGGGATCACCCGTTGCCGCGAGGGTCGTTAAGCGCGGCTTCTACGATCCCGAAATGGCGCAAGTGAGCTGCTGCCCAAACATGCGACGAATCGCAGATTTTCAGGCAACTTGACGCTTTCGGGCGTTCAGGCACGCGTGATACCAGTTGTCGCATGCAAAAAAACCTTAATTTCCAGTAGTTGCGTTGGAATGAAGCTCTTGCATCTCCCGCGATAAATGCGTGAATACATTAATGCTCTTTAACGATCAAAAAACTGAGAAACTCACTCACACGCAGTGTGCATCCTGCCCGGTGCGCCACCGCGCCGTTTGCTCACGGGCGAACGATCAAGAATTGAATTTGCTGGATTCTGTCAAGTTCTACAAAACCTACCAAGCCGGTCAGACCATCGCGCTGCGTGGTGATCCGCTTGAAGTACTGTCATCGTTGGTCAGCGGCACCGCCACCCTATCACAGTCGATGGAAGACGGTCGCACACAAGTTGTTGGCCTTTTGTTACCGTCTGACTTCATCGGCCGCCCGGGTCGTGACACCGTGGCGCACGATGTAACAGCCGTCACTGAGGTCACGCTCTGCTGCTTTCGCCGCAAGGCATTTGAAGACCTAATGGTGAAAATGCCGCATGTTTCGGTGCGGCTTCTTGAGATGGCGCTGGATGAACTTGATGCTGCGCGCGACTGGATGCTGCTATTGGGGCGCAAAACTGCACGCGAGAAGATTGCAAGCTTCCTGCTTTTGATTGCGCAACGCTCACGGCCGATTTCCGACAAGCCTTCGGGACTGGATATATGCATTGAACTGCCGTTGTCCCGCGAAACCATAGCGACTTACCTTGGCCTGACCATCGAGACCGTTAGCCGCCAGTTCACCGCCTTGCGCAAAGACGGTGTTATCGCTCTGGACGGGACCCGCACCGTGAGCGTTCCCGATTTTGCCGCACTGTCCGACGAAGTAGACAACAGCGAATAAGCTCTATTTGACCTCGGTCAAGGCGCCCTGTGACGGAGCGCGACATGCTGTTTGCGATTGCCGCGAACAGGCGAGCTTCCATGTACAAAAATATTGCCGTTCCCGTATCTTTTGATCAAGATCGTGATGTCGCAAGCGCTGTAGACGTTGCGAAGTGCCTGGCCGATACGGGTGCCAGAATTACCTTCCTCCATGTCATGGAAATCGTCCCGGCTTATGTCGTTGACATTATTCCTCAGCAGACATTCTCCGCACGAACACAAGAGATCGATCGCCGTCTCAAAGAACTGACCGACGGTATCGAGAACGCAAGCGCTGCCGTTATCGATGGCGCGGCCGGACGCACAATCACCAAATGGGCGTCCGATAATGGCGCCGACTGCATCGTGATTGCCTCGCACCGCCCTGTGATGTCGGACATATTGCTTGGCTCGACGGCCGCTTGGGTGGTCCGGCACGCCGATTGTGCAGTTCATGTGGTGCGATAGTTCCGCAGTTTGATCGAGATCAAAGCGGGCAGGGTCCTGCCTGTCTATCCCACAATGGCGAACAGATCTGCGCTGCATGCGGCGCGAAATCCGGGACATGACTATGCTGAATATTTTCAAGCTTATTATTCTGGGGCTTATCGCCCTGGTCGCGGCTTTGGCTGCAAACTGGGGTCACGACCTTGCCTATCAGGTCCATGCTGTCCTCATCATGCTGATCTCTGCCGGGCTCTTTATCTCGATCCTGCGGAAGTTTGACGACCCATCCCCCGCCGTTGACGAGACGGGATATATGGATGGCGTAATCCGCGCGGGCGTGATTGCGACGGGATTTTGGGGCTGCGTCGGGTTTCTTGTCGGCGTCATCATCGCCTTCCAGCTGGCCTTCCCGGTTTTGAATTTTGAATGGGCCCAGCCCTATCTGAACTTTGGGCGCATGCGCCCCCTCCACACAAGTGCGGTAATTTTTGCCTTTGGTGGCAACGCGTTGATCATGTCGTCTTTTTATATCGTACAACGCACATGTGGTGCGCGGCTTTGGGGCGGTAATCTTTCATGGTTCGTTTTCTGGGGCTATCAGCTGTTCATCGTGCTTGCGGCAACCGGGTATCTTCTCGGGTCGACGCAATCAAAAGAATACGCCGAACCTGAATGGTATGTGGATATCTGGCTGACAATCGTCTGGGTGTCCTTCCTTCTGGTCTTCCTGGGCACTCTCTTCAGACGCCGCGAAAAGCATATCTATGTCGCCAACTGGTTCCTTTTGTCTTTCATCGTCACCGTGGCGATGCTGCATCTGATCAATAACATCTCAATCCCGGTCTCGATCTGGGGTTCAAAATCTGTCCAGTTGTTCTCGGGTGTGCAGGACGCGATGACCCAGTGGTGGTACGGCCACAACGCGGTGGGCTTCTTCCTGACCGCCGGTTTCCTTGGCATGATGTACTATTTCGTGCCCAAGCAGGCCGGTCGTCCGGTCTTCAGCTACAAGCTGTCGATCATTCACTTCTGGGCGCTGATCTTCCTGTATATCTGGGCCGGTCCGCACCATCTTCACTACACAGCGCTGCCAGATTGGGCGTCGACACTGGGCATGGTCTTTTCGATCATCCTGTGGATGCCAAGCTGGGGCGGCATGATCAACGGTCTGATGACCCTGCAAGGCGCATGGGACAAGCTGCGGACCGATCCGATCATCCGGATGATGGTGATCAGCCTCGCGTTCTACGGCATGTCGACCTTTGAGGGTCCGATGATGTCGATCCGGGCGGTCAACTCGCTTAGCCACTATACCGACTGGACTATCGGTCACGTTCACTCTGGCGCCCTTGGCTGGAACGGCATGATCACCTTTGGTGCACTCTACTTCCTTACACCCAAGCTTTGGGGCCGGGCACAGATGTACTCGATGTCGGCGATCAACTGGCACTTCTGGCTCGCTACAATCGGTATCGTTCTTTACGCGGCCTCGATGTGGGTGACCGGTATCATGGAAGGCCTGATGTGGCGCGAAGTTGATGCGCAAGGCTTCCTTGTGAACTCGTTCGCCGACACGGTCAGCGCCAAGTTCCCGATGTATGTGGTCCGTGGATTGGGGGGCGTGATGTATCTCGCCGGTGCCTTGATCATGGTCTGGAATATGTGGATGACGATCCGAGGAGGCGCCCGCGTCTCCGCGCCGGTCGGCGTCCCAGCAGAGTAAAGGAGCGAACACTATGTCCATACTCAGCAAACACGCCATCATTGAGAGAAGCCCGATGCTTCTGCTGGTTGGCTCTCTTTTGGTCGTCTCCGTTGGCGGAATTGTAGAAATTGCACCCCTGTTCTATCTTCAGAACACCATCGAGGACGTGGAGGGCATGCGGCCTTATACACCGCTCGAACTGGCGGGGCGCGATGTCTACATCCGCGAGGGCTGCTATGTCTGTCACAGCCAGATGATCCGTCCGATGCGCGACGAGGTGGAACGTTACGGACACTACTCGCTGGCGGCCGAAAGCAAATACGACCACCCGCATCAGTGGGGCTCCAAGCGCACAGGGCCTGATCTGGCGCGTGTGGGGGGGCGCTATTCGGATGCTTGGCACGTGGATCACTTCACGCACCCACAATCCGTCGTCCCCGAAAGTGTCATGCCAAGATATGGGTTCCTTCTCGACACTAAAATCGAGGGCGAACATATCGAAGACCTTCTAAACACCCATCGCTTCGTCGGCGTTCCCTACTCCGACGAGATGATCGCTGAGGCAAAGGCTGACTTTCGCGTGCAGGCCAACCCCGACGGGGACTGGGATGCACTGGTCGAACGTTATCCGGGTGCGGTTGTGTCCAACTTCGATGGTCAGGATGACCTGACCGAGATGGATGCGTTGATCGCTTACATGCAAATGCTTGGCACGCTGGTCGATTTTTCGACCTTTACGCCAGATGCAAGCCGCTAAGGGAGGAACAGACAATGGATACCTATTCTTTCTTGCGTGAACTTGCCGACAGCTGGGTCCTTCTGGCGATGTGCGTGTTTTACTTTGGGGCTATTATCTGGGCGTTCCGTCCGGGAAGTCGCGCCCTTCATGCCGATATTTCGGACATTCCGTTTCGGAATGAAACGCTGCCAATTGAGCTTCACGACACGGCCGATACGGACCGTAAAGGCGGCTCCAAATCCGCTCCAACTAAGCCGGAGGCGCGCTGATGTCTGACAATCCACACCACGACGACGTCACAGGCGTCGATACTACGGGCCACGAATGGGACGGCATCAAGGAGTTGAACAATCCTCTGCCGCGCTGGTGGCTCTGGTGCTTTTACATCACCATTGTCTGGGGCATCGGCTATTCCATCGCCTATCCGGCATGGCCAATGGTTCAGGGAGCGACAGCCGGTTTACTTGGGTACTCAACGCGGGCCGAAGTTGCCGCAGACATTGCAGAGGTTGATGCACAAAACGCAGCCGTTTCGGAGCGCTTGGCAACCGCCGACCTTTCGACGCTTGAGCAAACAGATCCGGCCCACCTGTTTGGTGTCGCCGGTGGTGCCGCCGTCTTCCGTGCCAACTGTTCGCAGTGTCACGGGGCAGGGGCTGCGGGCGCTATTGGGTATCCGAACCTTCTGGATGATGCCTGGCTTTGGGGCGGATCGCTTGAGGCAATCGAATACACCGTGCGTCACGGCATCCGCAACGAGGCCGATTATGACGCGCGCTGGTCCGAAATGCCGGCCTTTGACGAAGTTCTCACCGAAGAGGAAATCACTTCGACGGCCGAATACGTGCTCTCACTGTCGGGCACAGATCACGACGCAACACTCGCCACGGCTGGCGGCGAGATATTCGCCGCAGAATGTTCGTCCTGTCACGGAGACGGCGGCATGGGCGACCCCGAACTTGGCGCGCCTAATCTGTCGGATGCAATCTGGCTTTATGGCGGGTCGCGCGAGACCGTGATGCAAACCATCAAATACGCGCGCTTTGGCGTCATGCCGCCTTGGGGCGAGCGTCTAAGTGACGCCGAGGTCAAAGCCGTCACGCTTTACGTCCACCAGCTTGGTGGCGGCGAGTAAGTCGCTTTAGCGACAAAAGAACACCAAGCCGCATGCAAATGTGACTTGGTTGCCCCTGATCCCAGACCTGTTCGCACAATTTTGGGATCGGGGCACGTTTTTTGCGGTGGTTGACACAGGTCAAGGTGGGCGACGGATCCGATCGCTAAGTAGGATGTGCGAACAGGAAAGTTATTGAACATGAGCGCGTCCGACGAACAGCCGCTTTATGCGCCGCAAGAGCCTATCTTCCCCCGTCGTGTGACCGGAAAATTTCGCACGCTGAAGTGGTGGATCATGGGTGTCACTCTGGCGATCTACTACATCACGCCATGGCTGCGGTGGGACCGCGGGCCAAACCTTCCCGATCAGGCCGTTCTGAGGGATATGGTTGGGCGGCGCTTCTATTTCTTCTGGATCGAGATCTGGCCGCATGAGTTCTACTTCGTTGCGGGCCTTCTTATCATGGCTGGCCTCGGGCTCTTTTTGTTCACATCGGCATTGGGCCGGGTCTGGTGCGGTTATACCTGCCCGCAAACGGTCTGGACCGATCTTTTTGTCCTTGTTGAAAGATGGATTGAAGGTGATCGAAACGCGCGCGTGCGTCTTTGGAACGCGGACTGGACGGCGAAAAAGGTCCGCTTACGCATGACCAAATGGACGGTCTGGCTTTTGATCGCTGTGGCAACTGGTGGCGCTTGGGTCTTTTACTTTGCCGACGCGCCCACTCTGGCCGCAAATCTGGTAACGTTCGATGCGCCCTTTATCGCCTATTCCACAATCGCTGTACTGACGGCTACGACCTTTATCTTCGGCGGATTCATGCGCGAGCAGGTCTGCATCTATATGTGTCCGTGGCCGCGCATTCAGGCCGCGATGATGGATGACGACACGCTGACAGTTGCCTATCGCGACTGGCGTGGAGAACCCCGCGGCAAGCACCGCAAAGCCGAGGGTGCCGAGTTGTTGGGCGACTGCATCGATTGCAGCGCCTGTGTGAATGTCTGCCCGATGGGCATCGACATCCGCGACGGCCAGCAGATGGAATGTATTACCTGCGCGTTGTGCATCGATGCCTGTGACGAGGTCATGGATAAGATCGGCGCGGAGCGCGGACTTATCGATTATCTGGCGCTTGCCGACGAGCCACGCGAGCGTTCAGGCGATCCACCGCGCCCGATCTGGCAGCACGTCTTCCGCCTGCGCACTATGATCTACACTGCAATCTGGAGCGTTATCGGCATCGGCCTTGTCTGGGCGTTGTTTGTCCGCTCGGATATTTCGCTCACAGTCGAGCCTGTGCGCAATCCGCAATTCGTGACCCTGTCTGACGGTTCGATCCGCAACGCCTATACGTTGCGCATCCGCAACCTTACGGGCGCTGACCGGGAATTCCGGGTATCGCTGAACTCGGACGATATCCTGCGGATCGGCCTCGAGGCCGACAGCCGCCTGCCCAACCACGTGGTCGTGCCTGCTAATGAAACGCTAAGCGTGCGCACTTATGTCACCGCACGCTCCCAAGATCCGGCCGCAAGCCGCGATCGCACCGACTTCAGCCTTTGGATTGAAGCAGTTGATTCCGATGCGCGCGCAGGCGAGAAAACAGTCTTCAACGGAAAGGGATCGTAATGCCTGCAAGAACTCTGACCGGCTATCACGTCTTCGCCATTTTTGCCGCCGCCTTTTCGGTTATCTTAGCGGTCAACCTGACGCTTGCGTTCATGGCTGTGAACACCTTCCCCGGCCTTGAAACCAAAAACTCTTACGTCGCAAGTCAGACCTTTGATGCGGACCGCGACGCACAACTTGCGCTGGGCTGGACCGTCTCGGCGGATATAGAGGGCACCGATCTGGTGCTGTCGATCCTTGACGACATCGGCCCCGTTGTGCCGACCATCGTGTCGGCAACGCTTGGCCGCGCCACGCACGTTGGAGACGACCAGACGCCTGCATTTACCCATAACGGCGAAGCATTCGTCGCTCCAGTCGGTACCCTTTTGCGGGGCAACTGGAACCTGCGCCTTGTTGCGCGTGCGGCAGATGGCACGCTCTTTCGGCAGCGCATTGTGATGTGGATTGGTTTGTGATCGCAGCCTGTCCAGCCTGCTCTGCTTCGCCTGCCAACTATGCCGAGCCGGGCGATACAGGTGCGCCGACCCATCAGCTTTACCTGCCGACAATCCACTGCGCGGGGTGTATCCAAACCGTTGAAAGCACTCTGCGTGCACTCCCCGGTATCGAAGCCGCGCGCGTCAACCTGTCCTTGCGCCGTGTCGCTGTTACCGCCCCCTTCAACGCCGACCCCACTCCTTGGATCGACGCTTTGGCTGGCGCCGGGATCGAAGCCCACGAAGCCGATCTGGCAGATACCTCTGACTCCCGAGACCGCGATATCTTGATGCGCCTTGGCGTCGCTGGCTTTGCGATGATGAACGTCATGCTTTTGTCGGTTGCTATCTGGTCGGGTGCCACGGATGCCACACGCGATCTGTTCCACTGGATCAGCGGCGCAATTGCGATCCCTGCAGCGATGTTCTCGGCGCAACCATTCTTCAAGAATGCCTGGACCGCACTTGGCGCGCGCCGCGTCAACATGGACGTCCCGATCTCGCTGGCGATCCTTTTGGCACTTGGGATGTCGGTCTATGAAACAAGCGCTGGAGGCGAACACGCCTATTTCGACGCGGCCCTGTCGCTGACGTTCTTCCTTCTGGCAGGGCGGGTCCTTGACCAACGCATGCGCACGGCTGCGCGCTCGGCAGCGCAAGATTTGGCGGCACTTGAACCTCGCCGCGCCATTGTTTTACGGGGCGAAAATCGCGAAAGCACCGCGGTGTCGGACCTTGCCATCGGGGATGAGATATGGCTTGCCGCGGGAGGCCGCGTTCCTGTCGAAGCGCGCCTTACCGCAGGGAGTGTCCAGGTTGACCGCAGCCTTCTTACCGGCGAAAGCGATCCAATTCGCATCGACCTCGGGGACACTCTTTACTCCGGCGACGTGACCCTGACCGGGCCGATCACCGCAACTGTAACGACGGTGGGCGAAGACACGATGCTGCGCTCCATCATGCAGCTTGTGGCGCGCGCCGAGAGTGCCAAAAGCCGCTATTCTGGTCTCGCTGACCGTGCCGCACGCGCTTATGTGCCTATCGTTCACCTGACAGCCTTTGCGGCATTCGCGGGCTGGCTGATCATGACAGGTGATGTGCGCTATGCGCTGAACGTCGCCGTTGCGACCTTGATCATCACCTGCCCCTGCGCGCTTGGCCTTGCCGTTCCTGCCGTCGCGGCCGCTGCGACTGGCGGGCTGTTTCGGCGCGGGCTGTTGGTGAAATCCGACACCGCCCTTGAACGCCTTGCCAGCATAGACACCGTAGTCTTCGACAAGACCGGCACGCTCACCCGGCCAACACTGACTGCGCCTGACACGCTTGGCCGCGACGCCTGCGCCGTCCTGAAAGCGTTGGCGATGCAGTCCGACCACCCGTTGTCAAAAAGCCTTGTGAAAACGCTTGGCGACATTGCACCTGCCAGGCTTGGCAATATTACCGAGATGGCAGGCACCGGCGTGCAGGCCACATACAATGGTGAAACCGTGCGCCTTGGCCGGGGCGATTGGATCGGCACGGACGACGCGACCGCATTCCAGTTTGGGGATTCTTGGCCACTGCATGTGACCGAACATCTCCTGCCGGGCGCGCGTGGAGGCATCGAACAGTTGGAAGAAATGGGGCTGTCGCTGCACGTCTTGACCGGGGACAACGCCACAAAGGCCGACGCCTTGGGCCGCGAGCTTGGTCTGACCACTGTAATTGCTGACGTCGGTCCGAAGGAAAAACTCTCCTACATCGAAGGCCTCCAGGCGAAAGGCCATCACGTGCTGATGGTCGGCGACGGCTTGAATGATGTCGCAGCTCTTACGGCTGCCGACGCCGCGATCTCGCCGGGCACCGCGCTTGAAGCAAGCCGTTCTGCCGCTGACGTTGTCCTTGTGTCCGGTCAGATCGAATTGGTGTCTGAGGCCATAACCACGGCCAAACTTGCGCACCGTCTGATCCTGCAAAACTTCGGCCTTGCTGCAGCTTACAACATGGTCGCAATACCTCTGGCGGTCTGCGGCTTCGCCTCACCCTTGATGGCAGCCCTTGCAATGTCGACCAGTTCGATCACTGTGACCCTCAATGCTCTCCGTGCGAGGTAACTATGAACATTCTCGTCATACTCGTCCCCTGTTCGCTGCTTTTGGGCCTTGGCGCCTTGGCCGCTTTTGTATGGACGATACGCAACAACCAATACGACGATATGGAAGGCGACGCGCATCGCATCCTTCTGGACGATACATACGATATGGCGCCCCCAGCCGCGTCGAAGCCGCAGAAATAGCCTAATTGGCCCGGTTTCTCATCCTTCAATAATACCCCCCGCTTTGCCCCAAGGTCGTTCGCGTTTGCGAAAGAGTGAAACAGTGGCGCGTGTTTGATCGGAAGTGCGCGACAATGGAATTGCACTTCTACCGCCTGAAAAATATCATGAATTCAATGAGTTAAAAGACATCTGGCAACGAGTGACCGAAAGTCACGCGTTTACGCTTCGACAAAGCAGTCTTTCGCGGTCTTCACCATTTTCCTGCCACATTTCTGTCTAGGGTCAGTCTTGATTTACTGAGTTTCGGTTTCAATCTGACGACGCCCATAGTCGCCTTGTTCTGACAGAAACCAACAATCCGAGTGCCGTTCGACAACGAAAACAACCGATGCGGGCCACAGATTGGTCGCGAAAACGGGAAAGGATTGACATGAATACGACTGCATATTTTGACGCATCAACCGTTGACACACCGGCAGGCCTCGCCGCCACAATTTCCGCATCTGACGTCACGGGCATCCCAAGCGAAGGCACTGGCCTTCTGGGCGCCGCTAAGCAGCTCGTCCAGTGGTTCCTTGGAAATCGTCATTGTCGTCATGCTCCTTTAGTTTGGAAGCATGGGCCAATTTAGTCATACACAGAAGGTCGTACACTCTCGGATCACATGGTCCGGGACGGACTTCAGGTATCGCGCCCCTCAAGGCTGCTTTCCAGCCGATCAATCGAATTGGCCAGACCCTCGCGATTGGGATGCAGGCGCTCAACCTCGCGCCAAGCGGCCAGCGCACCCTCGGGTTGCCCGATCTCTTCAAAGATAATCGCAAGGCCCGACATCGCTCCAAAATGGTGGGGATTTAACGCAAGCGTGCGGCGAATGTCTTCTAAGGCCAACCCGTATTTCTGGTTCTGAAAATAGGCTGTGGCCCGTGCATTATATCCTTCCGCAAAATCCGGCGCGTGGTCGATCAGGGCGGAAAAGTGGAACAGGGCTGACGTCATGTCACCGTCAGCCATCGCAGCCATGCCGCGATCAAGCAGAAGGTCCATCGCATCAGACCCTGATTGGGACCAAATGGATTGAATACGCCCCTCTATCTGAACGGCAGCCGACGCATCAGCCGTCTTCAAACCCTCAAGCAATGCCTCGATCTCGTTGTCTTGCGCCGCCGCGGACGTCAGGAAAACCTGACTTGCACATAGTGCCGCAACGGCACATTTGAGATATGAAGAGAAAAACCGCATGACAGAATGAAGTTTAGCGTGTGGGGCTGCAATTGCCAGCCCTGCCGCGTCACGAAACCGGGAGAAGACCATGAGTGATATGATTGAACAGGCCGTCGCCAAACTAAACGAAAAACTGGACGCAAGCGGCTTTGACGGCACCGCGAAATTCGTCGTGGAAGACGAAGGCGAGATTTTGATGGACGCCGACGGAGCCCGTGCGGAGGATGGTGACGCAGATGTGACCATGACGGCTGACGTAGAAACCTTCAAATCGATCCTTTCCGGCGAGCTGAACCCAACCGCCGCCTTCATGTCGGGTCGCCTAAAAGTTGATGGCGATATGGGGGCTGCTATGCGTCTTGGGGCGGTGCTGTCCTGATAAGCGCGGCACCTTTCGATACCGCCCTGTCCAAGGGCCCAGCCGCCGAGGCGTTCTGGACGCAGGCGGCGGATGGCACGCGCTTGCGTGTCGGCCATTGGTCAGCAGACGCGCCCAAGGGCAGCATTCTGCTGTTCTCGGGTCGCTCGGAATACCTTGAGAAATACGGTCACGTCGCGCGGGATTTAACCGGTGCCGGCTATTCGGTCCTGTCGATTGATTGGCGCGGGCAGGGGTTCTCTGACCGTGTCACATCCGACGCACGTCTTGGCCACGTCGCCGACTTCGCTGACTATCAGCTTGATGTCGCGGCTCTGGTCACAATGGCTAAAGCCCGCGACCTGCCAAAGCCTTGGCATCTCCTCGGTCACTCCATGGGGGGCTGCATCGGCCTGCGCGCACTGATGAATGATCTTCCCGTTAAGAAGGCTGTCTTTTCGGCGCCGATGTGGGGCATTTTCGTGGCGCCAAACCTGCGCCCAATCGCACGCATTCTGCCGGGTCTTTCGCGCCTATTCAGCGGGCAACTGCGCACAATCCCGGGCACCAGCCCACGAAGCTATATGACGGACACGGCCTTTGCGAATAATCTGCTGACCACGGACCGTGACACCTGGGACTACCTGCAACGTCACGCTGAGGCAGCACCCGAATATGCGCTTGGCGGACCCACGGTGCATTGGTTCGAAAAGGCCCGCGAAGAAACTGCTGCTCTGCGCGCTGCACCCCGTCCAACACTTCCCGTCAAGACAATCGCAGGCACTCGCGAAGCCATCATTGATTGCAAAGCACTGATCGCCATGCACGAAAACTGGCCGTCAGGGTCGCTTGAATGGGTCGAAGGCGCGCGGCATGAATTGATGATGGAAGCACCCGCCATGCGTCAGCAGTTCTTCGATAAGGCATTCATGTTTCTAGAGGACAGCGCCGACTAGATCTTGATGTCGCTAAACGCGTCTTTCAAAGCAATCGACCAGGCCGCACTCATCTCGCGAAACACGTCGTCACCCTCCTCAATGCGACGGGACTCGGTGACCCGGCAGGTGTCTTTTTCGATTACCGTTAGGTCGAGAGGCATACCGACGCTGAGGTTCGAGCGCACGGTCGAATCCATGCTGAGTAATACGGCCTTCTTTGCATCCGACAGCGTGGTTTGCGGCGTCACCACCCGGTCGAGAATAGGCTTTCCATACTTGTGCTCGCCGATCTGCAGGTAGGGCGTATCGGCTGTCGCTTCGATGAAATTACCTTCGGGATAGATCAAGAACAGTCGCATCGCGCCCCCCGCACGCTGCCCGGCGACAATCATTGAGGCAGACGCACTTGATGCGTTTTCGCCCATCCGATTGCCAATCTCCTTGCTGGTTTCGTTCAATGTTCGCCCAATTATTTCAGCAACTTGCAGCATGCTTGGGGCCAGCAGTATCGACGATTGCGGCGTGGCGTCTGTGTTGGCCGCGGCCTCATCAAGTCGCGCCAGCGCGGTCTGCGTCACCGACAGGCTACCGGCGGTCATGATGATGATAATCCGTTCGCCGGGAACATCGAAGGTGAACGTCTTGCGATAGATCGAGATGTTGTCCAGCCCGGCGTTTGTCCGCGTATCGCTCAGGCATACAATGCCCGCGTCCAACAAAAGGCCTACGCAATACGTCATTTTATCTGCGACTCTCTGATTACGTCCTGAGATCGTGTAGTCCTCACCGAAGGGTCTCGCAAGGCTCATACACCCAAGCACGTTACGGCAAATTAAAAAGGGCGCGATCCCCACCCGGATCGCGCCCGTTCCCCACCCAGCAGACGCAGCGGCCCTAAAAGGTTACCGTTTTCCGCGTCCCGAGCATCTCGTTGTTTTAAAGTTCGTCGCCACCCTTGTTGTGTCCATCCGAATTCCCGGGATCGCCCGCCTCGTCACCATTACCGCGACCAGAGTTCGGGTTCTTGTCACCTGTCGATGGCGTATCATCGCCGGTCGACGTTTGATCGTCCGAAGGTGCCGGGTCGTTGACAGACGTCGGATCATCGGTTGGACCGGACGTTTCCGTTGGGATCGGATCGTCGAAAGAAATAGTCGTAGTGCCATTCCGTGCAACACCGCTCGGCTTTGTATCAATGAAGCCAAAGACTTCTGTCACCACGCGGCGATTTTCCCGCTCGCGGTTCAGGGTCTCAATAGCCGGCGCGTCTTCACCGAAAGACACCATGGCCTCAAGGCGCTCTTCTGAAATGCCTTTATTGATCAGATAGGCAACCGCAGTTGTTGCACGGCGCAGGCCAAGGTCGATGTTGTATTCTGTACTACCGACACGGTCGGCGTGACCATAGACGCGGAACTTAACGTTTGCGTTGTCGATGATCCAAGTGGCTTGTGCGTCAAGGCGAGCTGTCGCTTCTGCGTCAAGCCAGTCTTCGTCAAAACCAAAGTTAATTGTATAGGGCACGTCATTCTGGAATTGGCGGGCCACAACCGACAGGCTTTCGGCCTGTGGGATCTGCAAAACAGTTGCAGAGCGGGAAATTTCGGAGGGAGCACCGCAGCCGGTGAGAGCGGCTGCGGTAATCAGGAGACAAACAATACGCGTAGAAGAACCAAACATATTCTTCACTTTCACTCGTTACAAAACAAAACGCCGCGGGACACTTGCGACTTGGGGCATTTCTAGGGCGAGAATGTGGCAAGAGTTTGACCCCAAAGCCGATTATTGACATCATTTTGGCAATAGTGTCGGGCTGCCTTGAAGCACTGTTTCCAAAACCGCAGGGAATGGCGCTGTTTTGGTTAATTCCGGCAAGCGAATGTGTCGGAAAACGGGCGTGCGGACCGAGAATCGACCGGCGGCGTACGCCGGTCTGCTTTTCTTTTCAGCCGAGGTCTTTGTAGTTGACCGTTTTCACATCGGCGTCGGGTGCCGATTTTTCGCGTCGCACCAAAAGACGGTTTAGCGCGTTCACATAGGCTTTTGCGCTGGCCACGACGGTATCGGTATCTGCCGACTGCCCGGTCGAGATCCGACCCGCTTCTTCCATCCGCACAGAGACTGTCGCCTGTGCGTCCGTGCCTTCGGTCACGGCATGCACTTGATACAGCTGCAACTGGGCGTCATGCGGGAAAAGCGCTTTCACCGCATTGAACGTCGCGTCCACCGGCCCGTCACCTTGCGCGGTCGTCTGCTGGTCCACACCGTCAATCGTCAAAGTAAGGTCAGCCGACTGGGGCGCTTCGGTGCCGCAGATCACACGCAGGAACTTCACCTGAATACGGTCATGTGCCTCGCCCGACTCCTGATCACGCATCAGCGCTAAAAGATCATCCGTGAACACTTCTTTCTTGCGATCGGCCAGCGCCTTGAACCGCACGAACACATCCTTCAGCTGGTTGTCGCCCAATTCAAAGCCAAGTTCTTCCAATTTCGAGCGCAGCGCCGCGCGTCCCGAATGCTTGCCCATAACGATATTCGTCTCCGAAAGGCCAACGTCTTCGGGGCGCATGATCTCAAACGTCTCGGCGTTTTTCAGCATGCCGTCCTGATGGATGCCACTTTCATGTGCAAAGGCATTCTTACCGACGATGGCTTTGTTGTACTGAACCGCAAAGCCAGAAACCGTCGCCACGCGCCGCGAGATATGCATTAGCTTGGTGGCATCAACGCCGGTAGTGAACGGCATAATGTCTTTGCGCACCCGCATCGCCATAACGACTTCTTCCAAAGCTGTATTGCCCGCGCGTTCGCCGAGCCCGTTGATCGTGCATTCAATCTGGCGCGCACCGCCCTCGACAGCTGCCAATGAGTTCGCCGTCGCCATGCCAAGGTCGTTGTGACAGTGCGTGGCAAAAATCACGTCGTCCGCCCCCGGCACGGTTTCGATCAGCCGCCGGATCAGATCGGCGCTTTCGCGGGGCGCGGTGTAGCCGACTGTATCGGGGATGTTGATCGTCGTGGCGCCCGCCTTGATCGCAATCTCGACGGTGCGGCAGAGATAGTCCCATTCGGTTCGCGTCGCATCCATGGGCGACCACTGCACGTTGTCGCACAGATTTCGCGCGTGGGTGACCGTGTCGTGGATGCGCGTCGCCATCTCGTCCTTATCAAGGTTCGGAATGGCGCGGTGCAGCGGAGACGTTCCGATAAAGGTATGGATCCGCGGACGTGCCGCGTGTTGCACGGCCTCCCAGCAGCGGTCGATATCCTTGAAATTCGCACGGCTCAGTCCGCAGATCACCGCGTTCTTCGAGCGTTTGGAAATCTCTCTTACCGCCTGAAAATCGCCGTCCGAGGCAATCGGAAAACCGGCCTCAATAATATCGACGCCCATCTCATCAAGAAGGTCGGCGATCTCCAGCTTTTCGGCATGGCTCATTGTCGCGCCCGGAGATTGCTCGCCGTCGCGCAACGTGGTGTCGAAAATCAACACTTGGTTTTTGTCCGCCGCCGGCGAAACGTTCTTTTCGTTTGTCATGGGTCTCTCACTTTGTCCTTAGCATTTCCTGGCGCTGTTCACCTCTGAGCGGTCGCGCCGAAAGGCACGCTCAGAGGCGGCTAAGGAGTAGAAGCAAGCCAAGGACACGCGCATCTGCGCGGTCAATCATCGGAATATCGGTCCTCTGGCTCATGGGTTTAATGATAAGAGTGGGATTTCTTGAAGTAAAGCCCTGAGCGCAAAGGTGCGACGAACGCGTGTTTCCCCGGCGATAGACAACCGGAAGGTAAGACTTCAGGCCTCGCCGGTCTGCGCGGCAATTGTCATGGCTTTGCGGGCCGCAACCGCGCCCTTTAGCCACCCGACATCCATCGTCGGAACAGAAGACAGCAAAAGCTCGGTATATTCGGGGTAGGGCGGCTGCATGATCTCGTCCTTGATGCCTTGCTCGACGACCTTGCCCATCCACATCACCACAATCTCGTCCGAGATCGCCTGCACAGTCGCGATATCATGCGTAATAAAGATGTAAGTAACGCCGAGGTCCTTTTGAAGCCGCATCAAAAGCCTCAATATTCCTTCCTGCACCACCTGATCCAGCGCCGATGTAACCTCGTCGCAAATGATCACTTCGGGCTCAGCGGCCAAGGCCCGTGCGATACAGATCCGCTGCTTCTGGCCGCCGGATAATTCGCCCGCCAAGCGATCAAGGAAACTGTCGTCCAGCTCGATCAGGTTCAAAAGCTCCGAGACGCGTTTGTCGACAGCACGCCCCTTCAGCCCAAGATAAAACTCCACCGGACGCCCGATCATCTCGCGTACGGTATGGCGCGGGTTCATCGCCGTATCGGCCATCTGGTAGATCATCTGCAATTCGCGCAACTGATCCTTGGTCCGGTCCTTCAGCGCCGGCGGCAACACCTCGCCATCGAATGACACCTGCCCGGTCGAGGGCGGCAGCAGCCCGGTGATCACCCGCGCCGTGGTCGACTTGCCCGACCCGGACTCGCCCACCACCGCCAGGGTCTGGCCCCGCGGCAGATGCATGGTGACGTCGAACAGCACC
>NZ_CALJXO010000233.1:0-18555 GCF_937988555.1 uncultured Boseongicola sp.
AAGGCGGGGCAGGAGGTGTGGGCGGCGTTAATTGGGACCTCGCGCAGGAAAGTGCCGTCGGGGGCGTAGCACGCGATGCGCCAGCCGTTCCACTGGGCGTTCCAGATGTTGCCGTCTGCGTCGATGACCGCACCGTCTGCGCCGAAGGGTTTTCCTGAGAGGTCGAGCCAAACCTCGGGGTTTCCGACGGGCCAGCCTTCTGCGTCAAGTTGGACGCGTTTCATCAGGCCATCGATGGTATCGCAAAAGTAGGCTTGGGTTTTGTCCGGGGTGAAGCAGATCGCGTTCGGGATGGTGATGCCGTCGAACAGCGGGGTGAGTGCGCCTTTGTAATAGCGGTAGATCGTACCGCTGGGCGTGCGTTCGTGTTTCGACATTGTGCCGATCCAGAAGCCCCCGAAGGGATCAGCGCGGCCATCGTTGGAGCGACTATCCGGATCGTCTGCTTCGAGCGCGACGACGTCTTCCTGCGCGCCGGTTTCGACGTTGAAGCGCAAGAGGCGGGTTTCTGAGGCGGCCAAAAGGTGGGTGTCGTCGACCCAGCCTGCCGCGGAGACGTTTTCGTCAAAGCTCCAACTGCGGGTTTTGCCGTTCTCAAGTGTGTGGAGGCCCTGGCCGTGGATGTCGAACCAGTAGAGTTGCTGGCGGGTTGGGTGCCAGAGCGGGCCTTCGCCAAGTGAGCAGATGGTGTCGTCGTAGATATTCATGCGGTGATCTCATCCCAAGCGGCGACGATGTCTTTGGCTTTTGCGGCAATGTCGGCCACCTTGTCGCCGGGTTTGTAGAGGGAACTGCCGAGGCCGAAGCCGTTCGCGCCGGCTTTGAGCCAGTCGGCGAAGTTTTCCGGGCCAACGCCGCCGACCATGTAGACTTCGGTTTCGCTTGGAAGCACAGCGCGCAGGGCTTTGAGGCCGTCCTGGCCCATCTGGAAAGCCGGGAAGACCTTCAGGCCGTCAGAGCCCCATTTCAGGGCGTTGAAGCATTCGGTTGGGGTTAAGGCTCCGGGAAAGGACTGCATTCCCAGCACCTTGGTGGCTTTGATGACGGTGCGGTCGCAATTTGGAGAGACCACAAGTTTACCCCCTACCCGGTACACGTGGGCGACCTGTTCTGCCGTGAGGACTGTGCCTGCGCCAATCAGGGCCTCGGTGCCGTGCACCTCGACCATGCGACCGATACTTTCGAACGGATCGGGCGAGTTCAGGGGGATTTCGATGCGGTCGATACCCGCGTCGATCAGAGCGGCGGCGACGTCTGCTGCTTCTCGGCGCTCGATGCCGCGCAGGATGGCGATCAGGGGGCGGCTCATGAGGTGGGTTCCTTCGTGAGGATGCGGGCGGCGTTGAGGCCCGCGAGCGTGGATTGGGTGGCGTCCGCGATCTGGGAGAGTGCGGCTTGGGTTTCCAGCGCCGTGGCGTAGAGCGCGGAGAGGTTTGCATCGCCGATGAGGACGATGTTCTGGCCGAGCCAGTAGGGTTTGGCGCCGGCGAGTTCCGCCCCGATGAGGAGGCCGGACAGGCGTGCCTTGGCGGCACCAACGTCGGTGGCATTCAAAAGCTGGTCAGCGCGGATCGCGAAGAGCTTGGCGGCCATGGTTTCGGGGCGCGACAGGGTGTCGGTGACGGCTGTTATGAAGGCGGCATCGTTCCAGCCATTGGCGATGGAATGGCGCAGCACCGATTTTTTGGCAATGAGACCAAAAAGTTCTCCGGTCATGAAGGTGCGGAAGCTGATGACCTCACCTGCCGAGATGTGGGCCCATTTGGTGTGGGTGCCGGGAAGGCAGAGGACGCCGTCGAAATTAGGGTTTGCAGCGAGGAAGCCTGCGATCTGGGTTTCTTCGCCGCGCATGACGTCAGGGTTCTCGAGCTGTTTGAGGCCTGGGATGACGTGGACGTCAATACGGCTGTCGGTTGTTTCTGGGCGTGCGAAGCGGTTGGCCAGCGGTTTGGATGGTACTGCGGTGTAGGGGGCTTCGACCCAGCCTTGGCGCGCGCCGACCATGCCGCAGGCGAAGACCGGGGTTCTGGCGGTGCCGAGCCAGGGGTCGATGAGGGTGATCAGAGCGGACTCAAATTCGGATTTTTCGAGCAATCCCATGCCTTTGTCGGATGTGGCTTCAGCAATGGCGTCGCTGCCGCGCATGGCCCATGCGCGCAGGTTTGATGTGCCCCAGTCGACGGCTATCCAGTCTGCATATGTCGACGATCCTGACATTACCCGGTGACGACCACGCCGCCGTCAACGACCATGGCTTGTCCGGTCATTGCGCGCGAAGTTTTGGACGCGAGGAACAGCACGGGACCGACGATGTCTTCGGGTTTCAGGTGTTCTTTCAGGCACATACGTTCCATGTGAGCAGCGAGGCCTTCCGGGGTTGCCCATTTGTCCATCTGTTTGTCGGTCAGGACCCAGCCGGGTGCAAGGGCATTGACGCGGATATTGTCGGGGCCGAACTCGCGGGCGAGCGATCTGGTCATGCCGTTGATGCCGGAGTTGGCGGTTGTGTAGGCTGGGTAGCCCGCGTTGCCCATCATGTAACTGATTGAACTGAAATTGATAATCGAGCCGTGACCTGCCTTGCGCATGCCTTCGATGACGGCTTGGCAGGCGAAGAAGTAGGCTTTGAGGTTGATGGCCTGGGACCAGTCCCAGAAGTCTTCGTCCACCTCGAGTGTTGTGTGGCGCTGGTCATTTGCTGCGTTGTTCACAAGGGTTGTGACGGGGCCGTGGGCCTCGGTCGCTTCGGCAATACGTTGTTTCAAAGTTGGAATATCGGTGATGTCGCATTGCAGGAATAGCGGGCGATTGCCGGTGGCGGCTTCCATTTCGTCAACAAAGGCCGCGGCGTCAGAGCAGCCGACAAAGGCCACGCGCGCGCCTTGGCGCAGAAAGCCTTCGGTGAGATTTGCGCCGATGCCGGCACCACCTCCGGTGATGAAAACAGAGGCGTTTTTGAGGTCGGGAAAGAGGGCGTCAGTCATGGTGAAAGCCTTTGTGGTATTACGTCGGCGTACCGTCGGTAATAAGTCGGTGCATGCCTTCGCTGACGTAGGAGACAATAACGAGATTTTGGACCTCCGGTGGCGGTACTTTTGACAGGATGAGCGGGCCGGGTCACAGGCGTTCGCCTTCGACGACCCACATGGTTTCCGGGAAGGACCATGGGAGGGTGAGGCCCTGGCTCATAAGGTATTGGCCTGACAGCGTCATTGGGCCTTCTTTGAGGGCCGGTGCTCCGCGCGAAAGCGTCGAGACCGAGTTACGGTTGACCAGAGTGACGCGGTATTGCGCGTCCGGATCGAGGCGCGTCAGGCGCAAAGGGCGTGGCGCGATCTGGGCCGAGGTTGTCGCTTTGCCGGCGAACACGACGAAACGCGAGCCGTCGCGGGCGGCCTGTTGTTCGGCGATGACGGCTGGGTCCGCACTGTCGAGGCGTAGAATGTCGGCCCCGGTCATCCAGGCGCGGTTGTGTTTCCACCAGGAGGTGACTTCGGTCAGAACGGCGGCTTCGTCGTCGGTCAATTCGCGGGGGTCCATCTCGAAGCCCATGTGGCGCTGGGCGGCGACCCATGCGCGAAAGCGGATATCGAGCTGGCGGCCTGATGTGTGGCAGATGCGGGGGCCGACGTGGCTGCCGGTAATCGCGGCGGGAATGAAGAGGGCGGCGTTGTGCTGCATCTTCAGACGTTCCAGCGCGTCGTTGCTGTCGGAAAGCCAGACGCGTTGCGTCCGTTCGAGGATGCCGAAGTCGATGCGGGCTCCACCAGACGCGCAGCTTTCGATTTCCACTTGTGGGAATTCGGCGCGCAGGCGGTCGATAAGGGCGTAGGAGCCGCGGGTCTGTGCGGCGTCGGGCATCGGCAGGACGCGGTTGTGATCCCATTTGATGTAGTCGATCGGGTATTCGCGCAAGATCGCTGACATGCGTTCGTAGATGAAATCGCGCACGTCGGAGCGGCTCATGTCGAGGGCCATCTGCTGACGGCCGAGGATCTGGTCTTCGCTGCCTGCGGCCCAGTCCGGATGGGCGCGAAAGAGGTTCGAGTTCGGGTTGATCATCTCGGGTTCGAACCAGATGCCGAAAGACATATCGAGACTGTGGATGTGGTTGATAAGGGGGTGCAGGCCCTCGGGGTATTTCCTTGGGTCGACTTCCCAGTCGGACAGCGATTGCGTATCGTCGTCGCGGTTGCCGAACCAGCCGTCGTCGAGAACGAAGCGTTCGGCGCCAAGGTCGGCCGCACGGTCTGCGATGTCTTTCAGCACGTCGAGTTTATGGTCGAAGTAGACGGCTTCCCAGCAGTTGTAGTGGACCGGGCGCGCGCGCGTTGCGTCGGGCCATGTGACGATGCGGTCGCGGACCTGACGCTGATAGCTGACGGCGATGCCGTTCAGGCCGTCGGAGGAATAGACCGCGTAGAGCGGGGCTGATTTGAAGCGGGTCGAGGGCTCGGTTTCCATACGGGCGGCGTGGCCGAACTGGATCTGGCGGCGCCCGTCGGGGAGTTCCTCGGCGACCATGCGGTGACCCCCTGACCAGCCGTAGTGAAAGCCCCAGGCTTCACCTTGTGTGTTGGTCGCTCCGGGGCCGAGAACGATGAGGCCGGGGAAGTGTTCGTGGCCGGTGCGCCCGGTGCGGTTTTCGCGGTAGCGGATGCCGGGGGACCATGCGGTCTTGTTCAGTTGAAATTCGCCGCACCAGCGCCCGGAGACGTCGATCATCTCTTCGCTGTTTTGCGGCGCGGGCAGCACGGGGGCGGAAAGCCAGTGCAGGTGGACGGGCGTTTCGGCGTTGATCTCAGAGGTCAGGGTCAGGACGTGGGTGTCCGGATCAAGCGTTATTTCGGCGCGGTACGTCAGGCCGTTGGCATCATCGGCATAGGTAAGTGTGATGCTGTGTTCGGTCGTTTCCTGTGCCGCGTAGCAGAACTTTGGCAAGAGCGGCGTACCGTCATGGGCGCGCAGGATCAGGCCGGGCTGGCCGGGGAAGGTGCGCACGGCTTCGGGGCAGATCGAGAGATCTGGATTCTCGTCGAGCATGCCACCAGTGACATCGAGGCGATGGGCATCTGCGAGGGTTTCGAGGTTATCGGTCGCCGGCAGGGGCGCGCCCCAATAAATTACTTCCGGCAAACGCGTTCGACGAGCGGCCAGAACAAGTGTCTGCCGCCCGTCGTCCAATCTCCAGCATTGCATTACTTCACGGCACCAAGGGTTAGGCCTGCAATGAAGTGCTTTTGCATTAAGAAGAACATCAGCACTGGTGGCAGGGCAGCGACGATAGAGCCCGCGCTCATCAGATGGTAGGCGGCGCGGTATTGAGCGTTGAACGAGGTGATGCCTGCAGTGACAGGCTGGCTTTCGGGGCCTTGCGTCAGGACCACGGCCCAGAAGTAGTCGTTCCAGATGAAGGTGAAGATCAGCACGGCAAGAGCTGCAAGCGCCGGTTTCATCAGCGGCAGGACGACGTACCAGAAGATGCGCCATTCGGCGATGCCTTCGACGCGGGCCGCCTCGATCAGGGGGAAGGGCAGTTGGCGGATGAAATTGCGCATGAAGAGGGTGCAAAAGCCGGTCTGGAAGGCGATATGGAACAAGACGAGGCCGGTTTTGGTGTTGTAGAGGCCCATGTCGAGGGTGAGGTCACGGACCGGAACCATGAGGATCTGGAACGGCACGAAGTTGCCCGCGACGAACATAAAGAAGATCCAGATGTTCGAATTGAATTTGTAGATCCCAAGCGCGAAACCGGCCATGGCAGAGAGAGCGACGGCGCCGACCACGGTGGGGATGGTGATCAGGAACGAGTTCAGCATGTAGCGCGGCATGTCGGAGTTGAAGAACACCTGACCGTAGTTGGCGAAGCCTTCGAAGGAGGAAGGCATGCCCCAGTAGTTGCCTTGGGTGAAGTCGACGGCCGGTTTGATCGAAAAGACGGCGACGGCGATCAGGGGCAGGAGCCATAGGATCAGCGCAAGCGGCAGAAAGGTTTTGTAGGCGATCTGATTGGCGACCGGGCGTTTTTGGATTGGGGTGGGGAACATCCTAGCGCCCTTTCTCTTCGGACCACATCGACCACAGGAAGTAGGCGATGAAGACCAGCATGATGAGGAAGAGGACGACAGCGATTGCAGCGCCGTAGCCCATGCGGAAGCCGTATTCTGACAGCGCTTTTTCGAACATGTAGAACGAGAGCACGCGGGTTTGGCCGAAGGGGCCACCGTTGGTCATGATCGAAATGAGGTCGAACGAGCGCAGCGCGCCGATGATTGTCACGACGAAGGCGATGAAGGTCGCGGGTTTGAGTTGCGGCACGATAACGTACCAGAGCATTTTCCAGCCCTTTGCGCCGTCGAGACGTGCGGCCTCAACCTGCTCGGGGTCCACGGCGTTGAGGCCGGTGAGGTAGAGGATCATGCAGTAGGCGGTTTGCGGCCATAGGCCTGCGGCGATGATGCCGTAAGTGGCAAGGGTCGGATCGCCGAGAACGTTGATCGGATCGATGCCAACAAGACCGAGGACACTGTTCAGAAGGCCTTCGTTGGGTAGGTAGAACCATGAGAAGACCAGGCCGACGACCACTTGTGAGATCACGAAGGGGAAGAAGAACAAGGACTTATAAAGGCGGATGCCTGCGACTGTCTGGTTGAGGAACAGCGCGATGAAGAGGCCTGCGGGAATGGCGAGGAGGTAGAACACCAGCCATTTGAGGTTGTTCCAAAGTGAGACTTCGAAGGCGCCGTCGTCGGCGAGTTCAATGTAGTTGTCGAAGCCGACGAAGGTGGCTTCGCCCAGGCCGTCCCAGTCGTAAAAAGACAGGTTGATCGACTGAAAGATCGGGATGATCACATAAACCGCGAAGAAGAAGACCGCTGGGGCGAGGAACAGCCACGGCGTCACCGCGATCTCGTTTCGCTTGTACCAACCGCGACCACCGCGGTCGATTTCAGTGTCTGGAACGCTTGTCATGGGTGTTTCCCTTCGCTCGGGCGGCGCATGCGTGAACCCTTGCGTGTGGGGCTCGCGGATGAGTCGTTGAGTGGTCGGGGGGAAGGGCCGGGCGAAAGGATCGCCCGGCCAGTCGATTGATTACTTGTTGGTGCGCTCACGCACTTTTTCGAGGCGTGCAAGGATGTCGTCCAGATTGTCTGGGAACACCATGAACTCCTGGAAACCCTGCATGGCTTCTGCGGCCATTTCAGCTGGGAAGTCGCGGTCGAAGAACTGGGCAACGCCGCCCGGGCTGTTCGTTGAGAGCATCTCGAAGCCTTCGTTCAGGAACTTGTCGTCGTCGACCGAAGCGGACGCGTTGACAGGAAGCTGACCAAGGTTGGCACCATTGTTGATGGTCGTCTGAACATCTGCAGAGACAACGTAGCGCAGGAATTCACGTGCAGCTTCTTTGTTCTGAGCGTTGGACGGGATGTGGAACGTATCTGTTGGCGCATCTTCCGCCAAAGCAACGTCTGGGTTGATCGACGGGAACTGGTAGAAGTCCAGTTGATCATCAGTGAGACCCGCTTCGCGCAGCGGAGCCACGGCGAAGTTACCCATCAGGTAGCCAGCGCTGTCGCCGTTTACCATGAAGGGCAGGGCTTCCTGCCAGGAGTAGTTTTGATGGTTCTCGACAAAGGCACCCATGTCGATCAGCTCGCGCCAGTTGGCAAACGTCTGCTTAACACCGTCATCGGTCCAAGGCACGTTACCGGCAGCCATGTCCATGTGGTAGTCAAAGCCGTTGGTGCGTACGTTGAGGTAGTCAAACCAACCGCCAGCGGTCCAAAGGAATTTGGAACCAATGGTAAAGCAAGAGCGACCCGAGTCTACGATAGCCTGGCAGTTCGATTTGAACTCTGCCCAGTCTGTCGGCTCGGTCAGGCCAAGCTCTTCGTAGATGTCTTTGCGGTAGTAGACGCCCCACTGGTAGTACGTGTACGGCACGCCCCACTGCTTGTCGTCGATGGTCATCGCGCCTTTGGTCGAGGCGAGGTTGGTCGCGATCTCTGGCTCGGCCCAGAGGTCGGAGACATCCTCGAACAGACCCGCTTCGACGTATGGACGCATGCGGTTTGCTGCGTACCAAGTCGCGACATCAGGCGCGTCGGCCGTCAGAAAGTTGCGGATTTGTGTTTTGTATGCTTCGCGGTCGATCACCGTTGTCTCGATGTTGAGGTTCGGGTGAAGTTCGCCAAAGCCCGCGATCATCGTTTCCATTGTCGCACGAGGTGCGGGGTTCGATGTATCGAGGAAGATTTTCAGATCGCCTGACAAGCCGTGCCCATCTGCGATTGCCCCGCCTGCTGTGATTGCAGTAAGGCCTAGCGCCGCGACGGACGCTTTAAACATGGAACGCATTGGTGTCCTCCCTGAGAGCTCCATTATGATTTGAGTCTCATTATTTGAAACTCAGTTTTGCATATTGAAATCTTAACACGGAATCGGTAAGGCTTGTCAACAGCCGCAACAACAGACGCTGGATTACAGTGCGCGGCAAGGGAGGAATGGATGACTGGAAAGTCCAACGGCGACGGAACCGTAGGAAAGGCGCTTGAGGTGCTTGATCGCGTTGCTGCGATGGGTCGTCCTGTGCGTTTTACCGAGCTGCTGGAAGACAGTCCTTATCCGAAAGCCACGCTTTATCGTTTTGTTCAGACGCTGAAGAATCAGGGCATGCTGGCCTACGATCCTGAGCGTCAAACATATGCGATGGGCATTCGGCTTGTCCGCTTGGCACACGCGGCGTGGCAACAGTCGTCCTTGGCTCCGATCGCGCGCCCGCATCTGGATGCGTTGGCCGCCGATGTCGGCGAGACAGTGCATTTGGCGCAACTTGATAATGCTCAGGTGCTTTACGTCGACAAGCGCAACGCAACGCGCCCTCTCGAGATGTATTCCTCCGCCGGGAAGGTCGGGCCTGCCTATTGTACCGGTGTTGGCAAAGTGATGCTGTCCTATCTGGACGAGGCGATCTTGGGTCCGATCCTTGAGCAGCAGAGTTATCACCGTTTTACGAACCATACGTTGACCGATGCCAAGGCGCTTCGAGCCGAACTGCGGGCGATCCGCCAGAACGGCTATGGTTTTGACCGCGAGGAACACGAGCCGGGCATTATTTGCGTGGCTTTGCCGATCTTGACCGCAGGGGGCCGGGCGCTGGGCGCGCTTTCGGTGACGTCTTCTGTGGAACGACAATCACTGGCGGGTTTGGAAAAACTTGTCCCCCGTGTTCGGGAAGCCACCCAAGCCATCGCGAGTGTTTCGCGCGACTGGGGCTTTCCCGATCAACACACATCCAGCGAGAAAGTGGAGACCAACTGATGTCAGGAGTTACGCTCAACAAGGTTATTAAGCGGTATGGCGATGTTCAAGTTATCCACGGTGTGGACCTTGATATTCAGGACGGCGAGTTCTGCGTGTTTGTGGGACCGTCGGGCTGCGGTAAGTCGACCCTTTTGCGCATGGTCGCTGGACTTGAGGAAACGACAAGCGGCCAGATCAATATTGGTACGCGCGATGTGACGCGGCTTGATCCGTCCGAGCGTGGCGTAGCGATGGTCTTCCAGACTTACGCGCTTTATCCGCACATGACTGTGGGTCAGAACATGGGCTTCGGTCTGAAGATGAATGGCCATCCTGTCGCTGAGGTCAATGAGAAGGTCTCGGAAGCGAGCCGTATTTTGAAGCTTGATGCGTTTTTGGATCGCAAGCCAGCGGCTTTGTCGGGCGGTCAGCGTCAGCGGGTTGCCATTGGCCGCGCGATCGTCCGCGGACCGGAGGTGTTTCTTTTTGACGAGCCGTTGTCGAACCTGGACGCGGAGCTGCGCGTTGAGATGCGGGTCGAGATCGCACGTTTGCACAAAGAAATCGGCGCAACGATGATTTACGTCACACACGATCAGGTTGAGGCGATGACGCTTGCCGACAAGATTGTGGTGCTGCGGTTGGGCGAGATCGAGCAGGTCGGCGCGCCTTTGGATCTGTATCGAAATCCCGACAACAAGTTTGTGGCGGGCTTTATCGGCTCGCCTGCGATGAACTTCCTTAAAGGGACGGTTAAAGGCGGCGTTATTGAAGTACCGGCGTTGGGCATGACAGTCAGCCCCGATATTACATTGCCATCTGAGGGCACAGAAGTGACGGTTGGTTTGCGACCCGAGCACGCCGAGCTTGACCAATCGGGTGATGCGTTCACGGTGGAACTTACCGAAGCGCTTGGAGGCGTGAGCTTTGCCTACCTTACGGCGAAGACTGGCGAGAAGCTGATCATCGAAGAGCGCGGCGATACGCGCTCGAAGATCGGCGATACGGTTAGCCTTAACTTCGAGATGCGCCGTATTTATGCGTTCAATGCAGAGACCGAAGCGCGGATCAGATAGGACGGCGTGCCTCTGGCGGGAGTATTTCAGCCAAGAAGAAACGATGATTTAGCTTAAATTTTCGGCAGTCTTTAGGTCTGGAATATCCCGCGGTGAGCGCGTTTCGCGCGAGGGGCAGAGCCCCTCTGGTGTCGGCACGTTTTCTTTGGCAGAAGGCGGCCATGACTGTGGACGTAATCATCGAAGATGACCGCTGGGTCGTGCTGGGGCTTGGGCCCCTGGCCGATCGTGCCGTGGTGGCGACGTTCACCCATCTTGGAATGGATGCTGACGCCTGGGAAGTTGCTTTATTGGCGGCCGGGGATGAACGCATTTCTGCTCTGAATGAAGGATTTCGCGGTAAGGCGCAGGCGACGAATGTTTTGTCCTGGCCGTCGCAAGAGCGAGGCGCTTTGCAAGAGGGCGCACGCCCGCTTTTGCCAGACGGGGACAGCGAGTTGGGGGATCTGGCTTTGGCTTATGAAACCTGCATCGGCGAAGCTGCTGCGGGCGGAATTTCGCCCGAGGCGCATGTGACGCATTTGATCGTTCACGGCACGCTGCATCTTTTGGGCTACGATCACGTCCGCGATGGCGACGGTGACTTGATGGAAACGACTGAAATAGCGATACTTGGCAAACTTGGAATAGCGACCCCATATGAGGGGGATGGTTCCGGGAGTGATGGAAAGGATTAATGGGCGACAACGACGACGTGTCCTCTAATGCGGCGCAAAGCGCGCATGAGGGAGAGGACGATGAGAGTTCGAGGGGCTTTTTCGGCCGCATCATCGATGCGCTGAGCGGTTCCGATGAGGCGACTGATGAAAATGGTCAGCCCCGACGGATGGCGGCAAGCGGGTCGTTTAGCGGTGGGCTTGCTAACCTGACGCGGCTTCGGGTTGAAGATGTGATGATCCCGAAGGTCGAGATCATTTCTGTTCCCACAGATATTAAGAAGGAAGACCTGGTTGAGGTCTTTGCCGACAGCGGATTGACGCGTTTGCCGGTCTATAAGGGCACGCCTGATACGCCAGTTGGCATGGTTCACCTGAAGGATTTCGCGCTGAAGCATGGCTTTAACGGCAAGGGCGAGCGGTTTGCTTTGTCCAAGATGTTGCGCCCTTTGCTGTATGCGCCGCCGTCGATGCCGATCGGCGTTCTTTTGCAGAAGATGCAGACGGACCGGATGCATATGGCTTTGGTGATTGATGAATACGGTGGCGTCGATGGTCTGGTGACGATCGAGGATTTGATCGAGCAGGTCATTGGCGAAATCGAAGATGAGCACGACATTGCCGAGGGGCATTTCTGGACCGAGGAGTCTCCAGGGTGTTATCTTGCTCAGTCGCGCACGCCGATCGAAGATTTCGAGGCACATATTGGCGAAAAGCTGGTTGAGCCGGAGATGGAAGAAGAGATCGATACGCTTGGAGGTTTGGTCTTCATGCTGGCGGGGCGCGTGCCTGCACGCGGCGAAGTCGTAAAGCACCCTGCGGGGATTGATTTTGAAGTTGTCGATGCTGATCCCCGCCGTATCAAGCGGCTGCGGGTTCGGTCTCAGACGGCGAAAGCGGCTGAATAGGGCGTGAAAACACGCCGCCTGTCGGGCCTTTCTGCGGTGGCTGGAGGTGCGGCGGCGCTGGGACATGCGCCGTTCGGGCTTTGGCCCGTGGCTTTGGTGGGTTTCGCCGTTCTTGCCTACGCAGTTGCTGAGGCCACGTCGCGCCGGCAAGCGGCTTTTGTCGCTTGGGCAGGGGGGACTGCATATTTTGCCGTTACGCTGTCTTGGATTGTCGAGCCGTTCCTAGTCGATGTGGCGCGGCATGGATGGATGGCGCCGTTTGCCCTGATTTTTCTGGCTGGTGGTTTGGCTTTGTTTTGGGCTTTGGCGGGGTGGATCGGGGTTGGACGCGTCGTGCTTTGGGCCGTAGCATTGGCCGGGGCTGAGATGCTGCGGGGCCATGTGTTTACAGGTTTTCCCTGGGCTTTGCCGGCGTATATCTGGGCGGATACGCCGGTGCGGATGATGGCCTCGGTGATTGGACCATATGGGCTAACGGCGGTGACGCTGTTTATCGCGGCTTTGCCGGTGATGGTGCGCGAAAAGGGCGTGCGGTCAAACGGGCGGCCCCGACAAGGGCTGGGGATATTTGCGATTCTTGTGACTGTCGCGGGTCTTTTCGCCTTCGGTAATCGTCTTGCAGACGCAGGAACCGAGAGTGACGGACTTGGCATCGTAAGACTGGTTCAGCCGAATGCGCCGCAAGATGAAAAGTGGGACCCGGATCGCGCGCATATCTTTGTAGAGCGCATGATCGGTTTTACGGGTGCGCCGAAGGACGGCGTTGATTTGGTGGTCTGGCCTGAGACGGCATTGCCGTATCGGTTGGATCGCTCGGCCCCTATTCTGGCGCAGATTGCGGCTGCGGGCGGCGGCGTGCCGGTGGTGTCCGGAATCAACCGAAGTGATAGTGGTCGCAATCACAATGCGTTGATCGTAATCGGGTCCAACGGGCAGGCGAGTGAGATTTACGACAAGGTGCATCTAGTGCCGTTTGGCGAGTATATTCCGTTCGGGCAGGTGGCTGGGGCTTTGGGTTTGCGGTCTTTTGCAGCGCGCGATGGGTATGGGTTTTCGCCGGGCGACAAGGTTCGGCTCATCGACACGCCGCTTGGGCGCGCGTTGCCTTTAATTTGCTACGAGGCGATTTTTCCGGGCCATGGCCGCGGGCTTGATCGGCCAGATTATCTTTTGCAAATCACCAACGATGCTTGGTTCGGGACGTTTTCAGGCCCGTTTCAGCACCTTGATCAGGCGCGCTTTCGCGCGGTCGAACAGGGGGTGCCGTTTCTCCGTGCGGCGAACACTGGCGTATCTGCGGTGATTGATGCGCGCGGCGAGGTCGTGGCTGCGTTGGTCTTGGGCAAGGCGGGCTTTCTTGATGTTGCGTTGCCGGGCAAGCGGGAACCGACGATTTATGGTCAGATAGGCGACATTCCCATCGCCATTCTACTTTTGGTAACGCTGACCGTGCTTAATGTCGCGCTACGTCGCAACACTCTTGCAAAGGGATCGTGAACGCCTTAACGCGGTCCTTCTGTCACAACGGCTTCCTGACGTGACGGTTTATTTTGACAACGGAGCACTATCCCATGAACCGGCAAAACTACATTTTTACCTCCGAGAGCGTCTCGGAAGGGCATCCTGATAAACTGTGTGATCGTATCTCGGATGCGGTGCTTGACGCGTTTTTGACCGAGGAACCCGAAGCACGGGTTGCGGCCGAAACTTTTGCAACCACAAACCAGGTGGTCATCGGTGGCGAAGTTGGCCTGAGCGATGCCGGACGGCTTGATGACTACATGGGCCGGATCGAGGGGATTGCGCGCGAGTGCATCCGCGATATCGGGTATGAGCAGGACAAATTTCACCACGCTACGTGCAAGATTACCAATCTGCTGCACAAGCAGTCGGCGCATATCGCAATGGGTGTGGATGCCAGTGGCAACAAGGACGAGGGCGCGGGCGATCAGGGGATCATGTTCGGTTATGCGGTGGACGAGACGCCCGAGTTGATGCCGGCACCGATCCATTATGCCCATGCAATTTTGAAGCGGTTGGCAGATGTGCGTAAATCCGGGCAGGAGCCAACGCTTCGCCCGGATGCCAAAAGCCAGATTTCTCTGCGATATGAGAATGGTAAGCCGGTTGAGGTCACATCGATTGTTTTGTCGACGCAGCACGCCGATGAGAGCCAATCAAGCGCTGATATCCGCGCTATTGTAGAGCCCTATATTCGCGAAGTTCTGCCAGATGGATGGCTGACGGATGGCACCGAATGGTGGGTGAACCCGACGGGAACTTTCGTGATAGGCGGTCCCGACGGGGATGCTGGTCTGACCGGGCGTAAGATTATTGTGGATACCTATGGGGGCGCTGCTCCGCACGGCGGCGGCGCGTTTTCGGGGAAGGACCCGACGAAAGTTGACCGCTCAGCGGCCTATGCGGCGCGGTATCTGGCCAAGAACGTTGTGGCGGCGGGCATGGCTGAGAAGTGTCTTATTCAGCTGTCATATGCGATTGGGGTGTCTAAGCCGCTATCTGTTTACGCTGATACGTTCGGCACAGGTGAGGTTCCGCCTGAGATGATTGAAAAGGCTGTGAAGGCAACGATGGATTTAAGCCCGCGCGGCATTCGCGAGCATCTTGAGCTGAATAAGCCGATTTATCAACGTACGGCGGCATACGGACACTTTGGTCGTGCGCCTGAGGCGGATGGCGGTTTCTCGTGGGAGAAGACCGATTTGGTTGAGGCGTTGACCCGCGCGGTCTGACTTTTATCGACAATTAGGGAGTGGGGGATGCCGTCCCCCCTCGCGTTAGGCCCTCTGCTGGGATATTTTATCCATAAAGTATCCATAAAGAAGGAGCGCGGCATTGCAGTTTTCAGTGGCGATTGATGGGCCTGCGGCAGCGGGCAAGGGGACGATCAGCAAGGCTTTGGCCGCGCGGTTTGGCTTTGCGCATCTGGACACCGGGTTGTTGTATCGCGCCAGCGCGCGGAAGGTTTTGGAAACTGGGTGGTCACCGCAAGTGGCGGCTGAGGCTGTCACTGCCGATGATTTAGCGCGCGACGGGCTGCGCACTCAGGCGGTAGCCGAGCTTGCCAGTCAGGTAGCGACCATCCCGGAGGTGCGGGCCGCACTGGTTGCGTTTCAACGCAGCTTTGCGCGCCGCGATGGTGGGGCGGTTCTGGACGGACGCGACATTGGGACAGTGATCTGTCCCACGGCACAGGTGAAATTATACGTGACGGCCAGTGCGGATGTGCGGGCGCGGCGGCGGTATGATGAATTGCGCGAAAGCGGTCAGGCGGCTGATTTTGATGGCGTGTTGGACGAAGTTTTGAAACGAGATGCCCGTGATATGGGTCGGGCGGATGCGCCGATGCGCGCGGCGGAAGATGCGGTTGTGATTGATACGACAGACATGGATATTGAGGCGGCCTTGGCGGCTGCTGTGTCTGTGGTTGAGGAAAAACTGGAAGGAACAGCGACTTGAAGACAACGACACTTGGCCGGGGCGGGCCGAAAATTACGCAGTTTGGTTTGGGGGCGATGTCGTTTGCGGGTGCTTATGGCGGTACCACGCAAGAGAAGTCGAACGCGGTGCTGGACGCGGCGTTTGACGCAGGTGTCACGCATCTTGATACGGCGAATATTTATGGTGAAGGCCGATCCGAAGAGATCATCGGGGCATGGCTGAAAGATCGGCCGGGCATGCGCGACAACTGGGTAATTGCGACGAAGGCAGGTATTGTGGGCGCGCCCGAGCGGCGGTTCAACAATGAGGGCGATTATCTGGAGGCGGAGCTGGACGGCTCGCTTGCGCGGCTTGGGATTGATCACGTTGATCTGTTTTATGTGCATCGTCGCGAAGCCAAGATCCCGATTGAGGACGTTGCGGGATCGCTTGGGCGTTTGGTTAAGAAGGGGAAGATCAAGGCCATTGGCTTTTCCGAGATTGCGCCAACGTCTTTGCGGGCGGCGCACGGGGAACACCCTGTTGCGGCTGTGCAGTCGGAGTATTCCTTGGCAACGCGCGCCTGCGAATTGGGGTTGGTGCAAACCTGCGCGGAATTGGGTGTAACCTTGGTGGCTTTTTCGCCGGTGGGTCGCTCCTTTTTGACGGATGCGCCCTTTACGCGGGGGGCCCTTGATGAAATTCCGTTTTTGAACGGGAATCCGCGGTTTCAGGAGCCGAATTATTCAGCGAACCTTGAAGCGGTGAAGCCGTTTCTCGCTTTGGCGCGCAAAATGGGAGAGCCTGCGGCGGCTTTGGCGGTGGCTTGGACACGCGCGAAGGGCGACCATGTTGTGCCAATTCCCGGAACGAAGTCGGTGCCGCACCTGGCGGAATTGATCCGGGGCGCAGAGTTGGAGCTGTCTGAGGACGATGTGGCCGCAATTGAGGCGGCGTTGCCTTTGGGCTGGGCCCATGGCGACCGCTACAACGAGTATCAGTGGTTCGGCCCTGAAAAATACGGCTGAGCGAGCGCGCTAGCCGCCGACGTATGTACCTGGGGGACGGTAGAAGACTTTTTGGTTGTGAAGTCGTCCAAGCAGTTCGGACACCTCGCGTGTGTCGATATCGGCTTCGCGTTTTGCTTTGCGCAGCGCGGTTTCGATCAAGTCAACGTCGTCAGGGGGTAAGGTCGAAGGATTTGTTATATTTGGGCATTTTATTCTCTTTGCGTCGGTTTATCTGCTGACCTACCCTTAAAATAGGCCGGTTTTGCGGAAGTACAAGAATTTATCGCAACGAATTCAATGTGTTCCATGGTATACTGATGTCGATTCGAGCCTTCTGCGATCAACCCGAGCGCTTGTCGGCAGATGATGCCGCGGCAGTTTTGGGTATATGGTGGCGTGGGATTGGCAAATGGGGCGGGTAGGTCTTGCTTATTTGGCTGATCGGCCCTATGAAACGCGCGTCAAACCGGCGGTTACAGCTAGTGGACGCAGAGACTTGAGCAGGGTCGGTTCGTGCCGACCCTTGTTGTTTGTGTTCATGGGTGATCGTCAAAGACCAACCCAAAGACCGGCGGAGACAACCGCGCGGCCAGTTAAAAAACGTAGATAGGAAACGATAAACGAATGTGCGCTAAAGCAACTATGGAGGACTTCGAAGCCCTCCTGAATGAAAGCTTCGAAATGGACACGCCGAGCGAAGGCTCGGTTGTCAAAGGAAAAGTCATCGCCATTGAGGCGGGACAGGCCATCATCGACGTCGGCTACAAAATGGAAGGCCGCGTTGATATCAAAGAATTCGCCAATCCAGGCGAAGCCCCTGAAATAGCTGTTGGTGACGTGGTTGAGGTGTTCCTCGACCGTGTCGAAAACGCGCATGGCGAAGCGTCGATCAGTCGCGACAAAGCCCGCCGTGAAGCAGCCTGGGACAAGCTGGAAAAGGCATATGCCGACGAGGCCAAAGTCGAAGGCGCGATCTTCGGTCGGGTCAAAGGCGGTTTCACTGTCGATCTTGGCGGCGCGGTTGCGTTCCTTCCGGGTTCTCAAGTGGACGTTCGTCCGGTTCGCGATGCTGGCCCATTGATGGGTCTGAAGCAGCCGTTCCAAATCTTGAAAATGGACCGCCGTCGCGGCAACATCGTTGTTTCGCGTCGTGCTATTCTTGAAGAGAGCCGTGCAGAACAGCGCGCGGAAGTCATCGCGAATATCACCGAAGGCGACGCCGTTGACGGTGTGGTCAAGAACATCACCGAATATGGTGCGTTCGTTGATCTCGGCGGTGTTGACGGTCTGTTGCACGTGACTGATATGGCATGGCGTCGTGTGAACCACCCTTCCGAGATCGTACAGATCGGTGAGACGGTTAAGGTTCAGATCATCAAGATCAACAAAGAGACCCACCGTATCAGCCTTGGCATGAAGCAACTGCAGGACGATCCTTGGGATGCTGTTGAAGCGAAGTACTCGCTTGGTACGACACATCAGGGCCGCGTGACGAACATCACCGATTACGGCGCATTCGTTGAGCTGGAAGCCGGTGTTGAAGGTCTGGTCCACGTTTCAGAAATGTCCTGGACGAAGAAGAACGTTCATCCGGGCAAAATTGTTTCGACCTCTCAGGAAGTCGAAGTGATGGTTCTGGAAATCGACAGTGCGAAACGTCGTGTTTCGCTTGGTTTGAAGCAGACAATGCGCAACCCATGGGAAGTATTCGCGGAAGCCAACCCTGTTGGTCAGAACGTCGAAGGCGAAGTGAAGAACATCACGGAGTTCGGTTTGTTCATCGGCCTTGAGAACGATATCGACGGCATGGTTCACCTTTCGGACCTCAGCTGGGATCAGCGCGGCGAAGATGCGATCCAGGACTTCCGCAAGGGCGACACGGTGAAGGCCGTTGTTACCGAAGTGGACGTCGAGAAAGAGCGTATCTCTCTGAGCGTCAAGGCGCTTGATGACAGCTTCACCGAAGTTGTTGACGGCGTGAAGCGCGGTTCGATCATCACGGTTGTTGTGACGTCAATCGAAGATGGTGGCGTCGAGGTTGAATACGAAGGCATGAAGTCATTCATCCGTCGCTCCGACCTTAGCCGTGACCGTGCAGAGCAGCGCCCTGACCGGTTTGCAGTTGGCAACAAGGTTGACGTGCGCGTCACGAATGTTGACG
>NZ_CALJXO010000234.1:0-9953 GCF_937988555.1 uncultured Boseongicola sp.
TTCGCGTAGCCCAGCAAACGTCACGCGCGACGACATCATGGAATTCACACTCGACGGCGACTTAGTGAACGAAGATCACCGAGCCCCCTACAAAGAACGCCATATTCATGGCGCGATCTATAAGGATCGCCCTGATGTAAACGCGGTGACGCACCATCATGCGCGTTCCATCATCCCGTTCACGATGAACAAGATCTCGCTGCGGCCGATATTTCATATGTCGTCCGTCATCGGCGCCGATATTCCAACCTGGGACAGCCAGGAGGAATTCGGCGACACGAATATGCTGGTGGACAGCATGGAGATGGGTCACTCGCTGGCGCGGACGCTGGGTTACAACCGCGTTGCCTTGCTTCGCGGACACGGGTGCATCTGCGTCGCCTCCAATATCAAGGCGGTCTGCATGATCTCGATCGGCCTAAAAGACAACGCAGCACTCGTTCAGGAAACGCTGCAGATCGGTGGTCTGATCCCGCTAACCGACGGCGAAATCGAGAAGACGAGTGCGATGCTTCTTGGTAGAACACCCTTGGAGCGCGCCTGGGACTACTGGGTCGCGCGCGCAGGATACCCCGGCTTGTGAAACGGTCCCACCAGGAAACATAGTCGCGTCGTAATAGCGGAATCTATCCTTTCTGACTTCAACTCTAACGGGACAGTTTAGACTGACCTGAAATGAGATCGCTTCTGGCATATCGTTCTCAGCAAAGAATGGAGATGAGACAATCTCTCGGAACAGCCGCCGCAAGAAAGTCTCCATCGAGATCCGGCCTGGGACCGCTGTCCTGCAGCCAATACGCAATATTGAAGAGAGGCGTAGACATTCTCTAACGGATAAGAAGATCAGAACGTTTTAAACCGCCTCAAAGGGAAGGAAAGCGATGCGAAGTTGAGCAGTCGGAAGGCGCTTGCGGAAGCCTTTGTTAAAGGCAACCTTAAGAACTGGAAGCAAGCTCCAAACGATCAGTTGGCGTCTTGAACCGTGCGGCAACTTAGAAAAAGATTTAAGACTTGCGCCGGGGGTCCCGCGATAATTCGCGAAACCGACGATCCGTTATCCGGCTTCCGCAATCCGATGAGAATGACTCACCCATGTCGACACACAAGTCAAACTTCGATCGTGGCGCGGGTGGCGGGAACCTTGATCCCTCGATGAGCCGCGCGGCGTTCGTCTTCGCCAAGATTTTCAATCACCGCCAAAAGACCTTTGCGCATAACCGTAACTTCTTCCGCTGTAAGACCTGCAACTGCGACAAGATTGGCCTCTGTCGCAAGCGGTTCAAGGCGTTCACGCAGGCTCCAACCTTTGGCAGTGAGGAAGGTGTGGATTTTTCGTCTGTTTCCCTCCAGTTTTTGCCGTTCGACCAACTCGGCCTTCTCCATCCGCTTGATCGCGCTGTGTGTCGTAGGTTCGGTAAGGCCAGCGCGCTGGCTGAGGACCTTTTGCGAAAGCCCGTCTTCTTCCCACAAGATTCGCATGAAAATCCACTGACCGAATGTGATCCCTTCGGCCTGCAGTCTGATCTGCAGCGATCTGTTGAAGGCGCGTGCCGCGAGACGGATTAGCCTTGCGAGCCTCTCTTGCTCGATGACCGTTTCCTTCCTTCCTATCGTCATGTTTCTATCCATCTTGGTCGGGTTGATCCTCAAGCCGTCGCCAAAACTCCGCCGCTCCCATGACCTCGCGCAATGGCGCATCCCGGTTTGGTCCGGATGTACCGGTGTCCACGGCCAGACTGCGCCCGTCCCAAAGCCACCAATAGATTATCTCCCCCAGCTTATCCCGAACAGGTGTTCGGAAGATAGGAAATGGATCGCTAACCTGCTCGTTTGCCAACAACGTCACTTGCTTGCCGAGCCGGCTCAGAGCCGACGCGAGTGAGATAAGCGCCGTAAAGCGTGGCGGTCGGCCCGTTATGGACTGCGTATGGTCAGGGCGGCGATCAAAGGCTCCATCGAACACAACGACGACTGGCGGATAGCTTGGATGGTCGTGCGTGATTTGTGCATAGATGAGGCCATTCATGGTCTCTATTTCTACGATGTCGCCAACTGCAAATTCATGCATCTGTGTCACCCTTTTCAGTCTGCTCTGGGCGCGTTGTGACCTGGTGGACAAGTCGTACTGGGTTACCGGACCGGGCCGATGCAAGGATTGCGTGGCAAACCTCCAAACTCGCAAGGCCCCAATCGCCTGTCTGAACGGGTGCTCTGTCGTGGCGAACGGCATTCACCAGTGCATCTATCATTGGTTTGCGGGGAACGTCCGAGACCGGCGCCGAACGAAACGAAATCTCGGTATCGCCGTACACATCAACACCGTAGGGCGTCAGACGAAGATCGGCCCTGTCACAGACCGCTATGACCGGTCCAAAGTGCTCGTGCGCCTCGGGTGCTCCCGGAGCCACGGATCCACCGTATGTTCGGGTGCGTTTCAGCGCAGTCTCGTCATCGGATGTCATATCCGCCAATGCGCGCCGCGCGCCTCCATAGTCCGCAGGGTCTTTTCTTCGGCCCAATTCACCGATGCCACCCATCCACTCATCGCTGTCGAAATGCGCGTAGCCGGAATAGGTTAGGCTCGCAAAGACGCCGGAAGCAAACTTAAGGAGACTGGATGCTGCCCCTTCAGTTGGTCGCGCGGGGTCCCATGCGCCTGTCATCGCAAAGACCTGCGTCGCGAGCCCACCTCCCAACAACCGGACGATATCTATCTGATGAATGGCCTGGGAAAACAGAACGCCCCCACCCTCCTCTGTCCGCAGCTCTTCGGGTCGTCTGGGGCGATACAGAAAGTCAGTATAGTTAAAGGCCTGTATGAACCTGAGTTTTCCGAACTCACCGCTTTCGATTATCGCCCGAGCCAAGGCGACTGGCGGATCGAAACTGTGGCTCGGGCCAACAAGCAGATGGACGCCCGCAGCCTTTGCTTCAGCGACCATGGCCTGACCGTCTGCGACAGATACTGCCAATGGCTTATCGACCAGGATATGCTTTCCAGCGCGAGCTGCCGCAAGAACATGGTCCCTGTGGACCTGGTGAGGAGTTGCCACGTAGACCGCCTCGACCGCGGGATCTCGGCACAAGGCCTCAACGGAGTCATAAGACTTGCCACCAAACTCGCCTATGAAAGCTTCGCGACTTTCGGCCCGGGGCGCGGCAGCTGCTACCAGCTTGATGCGTGGATCTGCCCGGAATGACGGTAACGAAAGCACGAATCCACGCCCAAGGCCCGCGACGCCAACGCGGACAGGATCAGAGGTCAAGGACAAGCCTCTCCGACAACGCGCGCGAAACGCAGATCATTATCCGATTTTCTTTCTCGTGTTCCATCAGAACCATGTCCCGGTGATCAGGTGTTCCGTCAATCAGGATGGTTTTACATGTCCCGCAGGTGCCGCTTTCACACGAACTAACCGTTGGAATCCCTGCTTGCCGGATCGTCTCGAGAATCGTCCTGTCGGCGGGGACTTGGATTGTCCTTCCGCTTGCCTTCAGCTCGACCTCGAAGGGAGTGTCGTCTGCCCGCACGACCTCGACGGGCTTGAAATCCTCGAAATGCACGCGCCCTTCGTTCCAATGGCCAGAGACGCCCTGCACTTCTTCCATCAGCGGCTTTGGTCCGCAACAAAAGACGTGCTGGTCTTTTGGCTCTTCGAAGTGATCCCAAAAGTCGTACGCCCGATCCGGCTCGCCTCCGTCGTGGTGCAGTGTCAGCCGGTCGCCAAAGGCGCTCTGCATATCTTCCAGATATGCCGTATCTTCGGGACTGCGGGTGCAGTAGATGATATGGAACGGGCTGTTCTCCCGATCTAACTTCCGCGCCATGGAATAGATCGGCGTCACGCCAATGCCACCGGCAATAAGCAGGTAATCATTTGCCTCGGTCAGTTCGAAATCGTTTATGGGAGGCTCTATATCAAGTTCTGTTCCAACCGTCGCGTCATCATGCATGGACTGCGATCCTCCGCGTGACTGAGGCTCGCGCTTCACAGCAATCGTATAGTGTTCAGGGGCCTCTCCATCATTAACCAGTGAATAGCGCCGCATCGCGCCGGAGGGCGTGCGAACAGTGATATGACTTCCGGGAGTATGATCGGGAAGCGCCCCTCCTTCAGCGGCAGCCAAGGTGAATTCGCGTATCTGCGGTGTGAGGTTTCGGCGCGACGTCAGGCGCACTCGCAGGGTCTCAGTTGTCATGTGTGCCTCTGGTCTAGATGCTTCGGGCTTGCTTTGACTTAGATACCTAAGTAATTTCCTCAATGCCAGATGCGTCACCAGAATAGCTGAATGAGATAGATATGCTGACACCGGAAGAGAACGAACTCCTGACCCGCGTCACCGGCGACGCACCGATGGCCGAACTCATGCGTCAGCACTGGACCCCGGTCTGCCTGATCGAAGAGGTGGCCGAAGCCGATGGCACTCCCTTGCGCGTCGAAGTGCTTGGAGAAAGCTACGTGGCGTTTCGCGACACCAAAGGACGTCTTGGAATGCTCGACGAGCTTTGCCCGCATCGCAAGGCGTCGCTGGTCTATGGCAGGAACGAAGAGTGCGGCCTGCGTTGCCTCTATCACGGATGGAAGATGGATGTAGATGGCAATGTCGTCGCCATGTCATCCGAGCCCGAAGGTAGCCCGCTGAAGGACAAGGTAAAAGCACGCGCCTACCCCGTTCGCGAATGGGGCGGCTTCGTCTGGGCCTGGCTCGGGGATGCCGATGCGGCGCCTGAGTTTGATCCGCCAGCCTTTGCGCCAGAAGCAGATACAGTCGTATCGATTCTGAAGATTCGCGTTCCCGCCAATTGGGCGCAGATACACGAGGGACAGATCGACAGCGCCCATTCCTCAAGCCTGCATTCTTCCGACATGAAGCCCGCGCGTGTCGAAGGAGCGGCCGCGGATGAAAAGGCCTGGTATCGCCCCTCTACCGACAAGTCTCCGCGGATGCAGACGGAAACCACAAGCTACGGGTTCCACTATGCCGCGATCCGCAAGCCCATAAAGAATGCGGCATCGCACAATTACCTGCGGATCACCGAATTCGTCGCACCGTATTATTCGCTGATCCCGCCGAACAACAACTACACGGTCGCTAGCGTTATCGTACCGATCAACGATGTTGAGACAGCGTTCCATTTCATTGCCTGGGGCGGTCCCAATGTACCAACGACCGAGGAATGGCGCGCGTTCAATCACGCAGTGCCGGGACAGGATCTCGACCGCAAATGGCGCCCTCTGCGAACGCTCGAAAATGACTTCATGCAGGACCGGGAGGCAATGAAGGCAGGAAACTTCACCGGCGTTCCCGGCATCCCAAATCAGGACATTGTCATGTGGGTCAGCATGGGCGCGTGCGTCCAACGACACACGGATGTTCTCGGGGCATCCGATCTGGCGATCGTTGAGTTCCGGCGCCTGATGACCGACGCGGCGCGCAAGGTAGCGGAAGGTGGTGCGGCAATCGGAACAGGCACAGCCACACAGAGGCAGGCTACGATCGCTTCCCACGAAGGCGTTTACCCCAAAGAGGTCGATTGGCGCACACTGGTGCCCACCAAACCACTCATTGACGCGGCCGAGTGATGCTAGCTGACTTCTGAGTTCTGCTCAGCACCGGTCTTGGTTGTCGTTCGAGTCCACATGCAGGTAATCACGATAACCGCTGCACCGATCGCAGTCACAAGGTAGCCGCCAAAAAGAAGACAGAGCGCGCCGCCAAAAAGAAGCCAACGCTGCGCTGGCCGGATACGCCCCATCAAATATCCTTCGATAGCAATCGCTGCAAAGATGAGCGCGATGAAGGCTGAAGTGACTGCAAACACAATCTCCCACACTGTTCCCTGAAGCAAAAGACCGGGGTGATAGACGAAAGCAAAAGGTATCAGAAACGCGCCCAGTGCAATCTTGACCGACTGCACGGCGATCACGAGCGGGTTTTCGTCTGCGATTGCGCTCGCCGCGTAGGCCGCAACGGCAACGGGTGGAGTGAGGGCCGACATGACCGCGAAGTAGAGAATGAAAAGGTGCCCTGCCAATACGTCTATGCCAAGCCTTTGCATCACGGGTGCAATCAGGACCGCAGCAAGGATGTACGCACTGGGTGTCGGCATTCCCATGCCCAGCAAGATCGTAAGCACGGCGGCCACCATAAGTGACAAAAGCACATCTGCACCCGACACCATAAAAACAAGCGTCGAGAACTTTGAGGCAAGGCCAGTCATTGTGATCCCGCCGATCACAAGCCCGGCCGCCGCGCAGGCACCCGCGACAGCGACCATCCGCAAACTGGACTCTGAAAGTATCTCGAAGATTGCGCTTGGTCCCAAACGGCTCGAAGCGCGGATCATCGCGACCCCGACCACCGCGACCAACCCGTAAAGGGCACTATAAGTAGGGGTGTACCCATTGAGGAGCGACCAACTAATCACGATCAGAGGCACAATAAAAAGTCCGCCATCGCGCATGACTTTGCCAAAGGGTGGGATCAACGATCGATCCACGCCCGCCAATCCCTCTTTCAATGCTCTGAGGTGAACCTGAGTGTAGATAGGGACGTAGTAGAGCAGCGCCGGTATCAACGCAGCAATTGCGATATCGACATATTCAATGCCTGTGTACTCCGCCATTATGAAGGCGGCGGCCCCCATGACGGGCGGCAACAGACTTCCCCCAGTGGAGGCCGAAACCTCGACGGCCGCCGCGAAATCCGACCGATATCCCATTTTTTTCATCATCGGAATCGTGACACTGCCCGTCGTTACGACATCCGATGTGGGGCTGCCCGATATCGTTCCGTAAAGCGCCGAGGAAACCACTGCGATCTTCGCCGGACCACCCGGAGACCGACCGGTCAGAAAAGATGCAAGGTCGTAGAAAAACTGCGCGCCTCCGGACTTGGCCAGCGCCGTTCCGAACAGGACAAACAGAAATGCATATGTAGCCGCCACACGCAGCGGCACACCAAAGAGACCATCAGATGTGAAGACGGTGATATCCAGGAAATGCTGATAGGTTATGCGCCCGTGGCCAAGAACACCATCCAGTCGATCTCCGAAAAGGTTGTAAACAAGAAACATCACTACGATCAGCGTCAATCCCATGCCGACAGTGCGGCGCACCGCCTCCATCGTCAGAAGAAGCAGTGCAGAACCAAACGCGATATCCCATGTGCTCAGCGGGTCGAAAAGCGTGATCCGCCGGGAGATCGTTTCCGCGGTCGAGACGAAATATACGCCGATCACTCCGGCTGAAAAAGCAAGAAGCAGATCGACCCAAATTATGTGTGTTCGACTGGCCCTTGCGCTGGGCCCAATCAAAAGAAAGGTCAATACCAGCATCAGGGCCAGAAACGTCATAGTCAGCGCAAGCGTGTCCTGACGCGAAAAAGCAGCTGCATAGATCACCCAGACCGAAACACCCGCTGCGAAGGTCCGTACGAACGTGCCGATCATCCCCTCGGGGCGTCGCCGCGTGCCAGTGTCAAAAAGCAGATTAAGCAACACGGCCCAGCTTCCTATCTAAGTTGCAAAGGGCGGGCCAATGGCCCGCCCTACTCGTGACTATCCGTTCAGTCTAGTAACCTGCGGCAGCGTAAATCGCCTGTGCAGCGGGATGATAGGGAACCGTGGTCGCCTCAGACATCAGTTTCACATCCAGCGGTGCCATGGCGTTGTGAACCCCCTGCAGTTCGACCGAATTTTCAGTCAGGGCGCGCGTGATATCGGTGACAAGCTGCGCATCTGCGTCGTTGCGCACGAAAAGCTGCGCCGAAACGGTGACTGTCAGGGTATCCTGAGGACTCCAGTCATAGGCACTTGAAGGCACCGTAAAACGCTGGATATCCCACTCATCGATGACCTTCTGTGCCGTCTCATCGGAGATTGGCACAAGCTTGACGTCGATCGATGACGCAAGCTCGCGGATCGAGCTATGGTTGACGAAAAGCGAGTTCAACAACATGTCGACACGCCTATCCCGGATAAGATCGCCCTGTTCACCTGAGGCCGCATACTGAATGCTGCCACCCCAGGCCTCGATCTGGTCGGGGCTAGCGCCAATAGCATTCAGCATCGACGCACCTATATCGCTGACGATATTGCCACGGCGGTTCAGCACAATGCGAATCGGCAGTTGCTTGGTGGCAATATCTTCAAGTGTAGAAATGCCATTTTCTTCCGCATAGTCGGCGTTGATGATCGCCTGCATGGGGGCCCAGGTGTAAAGCTGTGCGATGGTCGACATGCTATCAATCGGCGCCGAGAAGGGCTCAAGTCCCTGAATCGCCGCCTTGGCCTCGGCATCGTGAATGATGGCGATATCGCATGTACCATTGTCCAGAAGTCCCACGTTTGCTAAACCACCGCCCGAGGTCTGGTAAGTAACTGTAGACCCCGGAAACGACTTCTTGACCGCAGCATCGATGCCGGCGCCGAGAAGGCTCCAAAGCCCGCCCGGGCTGGCTCCACAAAGGGTCAAATTATAGGTCTGCGCGCTCGATGGGCCGACCGATGCAAGTACAAGTGAGATCGCCACTGTGGCGGTCCCGACGACGGATTTTATCATGACTTTCCTCCCGTTTGATTTTTTGTTTTGGCTAACACTTAGCTGTCTAATAATATTAAACTCTATTGGACTTTAAGGATATGTCAAACCCAACGGACTCCTTGTTCCAGAAAGCCTGAAAGAGTGCTGTCAGACGAATGCGAACAATCTTTACTAGAAAAATTAGGCTGTCCTCTAAGCCGTGCGGAAGTCGCGCCACTCGGCAAAAGCGGCGGCGCGGATAAGCTTGAAATTGGCTCGGGAGAAGAAGTGGCCTTCCTGATTGAAGTGATTGTTAACTGAAGAATGGACGGAGAAAAATTTCTGTTAACTTCGTATGCGACGGAAGCGGAGCATTGCCCGCTCTCTTCGTCGAAAAGGTAGGTGCGAATTCTCCGCAAGATTGTTCAGCCAGCGTCCTGTTTCCTGCCGACCTTCAGAACCGACCTCCTTCAGTGCAGCGCTGTCAGATCGAAGCATGTCCGTCAAAATGACTTTGGGTCGCGATTTCTTTCTCATTGCTTTCCTTAGGAATTTCAAAGCTGCCCTCTTGTCACGCGACTTCGCGACGAAGCTTTCCAGCGGCATTGTCAGATTAAACCAGTATGGCCGCCTCTTCCGCTCCAATCCTTTCAAAGATTGGACAAATCTCTATGTTTGGTTGGCATTAGCCAAACATCAGCAATTCAAAACAGCCCGAGATCCGCTCAAAAAGTATAGCAAGTGAATTTAATCTGACAATGCCAACGAGCGTGCATAAGCGGTCTACGCGAAAAACGAGTTCACCTGAAAGGCAGATAGAATAGTCCAGCCCTGAATGGCTGCTTTCCTCGCGGGTATCGAGGGATTGTGCGGATGCGGCGAATGACCAGTTTCCGCCCTTGTGTTGAGCAACGCAAACGGCCCTAACCGGACTTTGGCCGTTCCATACAACGCTGCGGTGCAGCTTTCGCATTGCGGCCATTCGTGCATGGCGCAGCATTTTTGTCGGCTAAAACGTCGGTGTGCGGACAAAGCGGGATTTCCAGTCGTTGGGCTATCAACTCGACGGGTTCCTTGAGGAGGCTGCCAGACTGGTTTCCTGATTTTTCTTAGTGAGGATGGAAGGAGCCGAAGTGGCTCCTCCCTTTGAAATTTGATTGAAAAAAATTCGCGTTAGAACGAGCCTGTCGAAGCACCGGCTGTTCGCCCAGCGACATCGGTAAAGCTGCTACGCGCCGAAGTTCTTTCGCCTATTTCAAATTCTAGCCCAAAAGCAATGACGTCCACATCAACAGAACCTTCGGATACTCTTTCAGTTTCCGGATATATTTCCCCAGGCGGGGCTGGTCCCTGAGTTGCGGATATACATAATTCCGTAATTTTGTATGAATCTTTTTCTGCCTGCCGCCAAAGTCCTGTTGCAGGTCT